>DATLYU010000076.1:0-3253 GCA_035574435.1 Gaiellaceae bacterium
TCGGACTCGAAGCCCGGCCGGTGCTCGGGGACGGGGAGCTCGCGCAGCGCGGCTCCGAGCTCCTCGTCGCGGAAGGTGGCGTCCCTTCCCGTGCTCATCGTTCGGGTGCTCCTTCCCTCGGGTGCTCGAGCGCGCGCCGCAGCGCCGTCCGGGCTCGGTTCAGCCTCGAGGCGACTGTCCCCGCCGGCACCCCCAGCACCTCGGCGGCGCTCGCGTAGTGGAAGCCGTGGGCGTCGACGAGGAGGACGGCGGCGCGCTCGCCGGGGGCGAGCGCCGCGAGCGCGGCCTCCAGGTCGCCGGGGCGCACCGCCGTCTCGGCGGGGTCTCCGCGGCCGTCCCCGCGCCCGTCGAGGGCGAGCTCGAGCGCGGCGGATCGGCGGCCGCGCTCGAGCTCGTCGAGGCACGCGTTGTACGCGATCCGGTACAGCCAGGTGCCGATCCCCGCAGCGCCCCGGAAGCGGGGGAGGCTGCGGAAGGCCCGGACGTACGCCTCCTGGAGCGCGTCGTCCATCCGGTCGCGGTCGCCGAGCAGCCGGAACGCGAGCGCGCGCAGCCCGCGGTCGTAGCGCCGGATGAGCGCCGTATATGCATCGCGGTCGCCCGCGCGGGCGCGTTCGACCAAGGACGACTCGACCTCCTGGCGCGGCGGCATCGCTCTCTTAGACGGTGCCGGCACGCGATTCCTTCGGCCCGCCTCCTCTCTCTAGGACGGTCACGGCCGCCGTGGGAGCCGACAGGCCGAGGGGAGCGCGGCCGGCGCCAGACTCCAGCGGCCTGTCGGCGCGCGACCGCGATCTTTCGGTGCATCGGCACGACGACCTCGGTCCAGGGAAGGGATCTCGCGGCACGCGCGGCACGCTGGCTTCCGTGCGGGCTCCGAGGCGCTCGGCACCGGATGAGCGCCTGCCTCCATCGCGCGTCCGCAGCGAGGGGCGTTCGGCCACGGAACGGGCCTCGGGCCTCCGGCTCGGTGCCCGATATGGTGCGCCGCGTGAGCGGGCCGGCGATCGAGGCAGTCGGGCTGACGAAGTTCTACGGCGGTACGCGCGGCATCGAGGACCTCGACCTCCGGGTGGAGAGGGGCGAGGTGTTCGGGTACCTGGGGCCGAACGGCGCCGGGAAGACGACGACGATCCGTCTTCTGCTCGACCTGATCCGGCCGACCCGCGGCCGGGCAGCGATCCTGGGGCTGGACACTCGGCGCCGCAGCGTGGAGGTGCGGCGGCTGACCGGGTACCTCCCGGGCGAGCTGAACCTGCCCCGGCGGACGAGCGCCTTCGGCTTCCTCACCTTTCTCGGCCGCCTCCGCGGCGGCGTCGAGCGGCGTAGGATCACCGACCTCGCGGAGCGCCTCGACCTCCCCCTCGGGCGTCGGATCGGCGATCTCTCGAGGGGCAACAAGCAGAAGGTGGGCGTGGTCGCCGCGTTCATGCACGACCCGGAGGTGCTGATTCTGGACGAGCCCACGAGCGGCCTCGACCCTCTCCGCCAGCACGATGTGCTCGACCTCGTTCGCGAGCGCGCGGCGGCGGGGCGCACCGTGTTCTTTTCCTCGCATGACCTCGATCAGGTCGAGCGGGTCGCCGAGCGGGTGGGAATCGTGCGTGCCGGCCGCCTCGTCGCGGTGGAGGCGATCGCGGCCCTGCGCGACCGCGCGCTGCGCCGAGTGGAGGTTCGGCTGGCTGGGCCGGTCGCCGACCTTGAGCGCCTGCGGACGGTTCCGGGCGTTCGGGAGCTCTCGCTCGCCGACGGCATCCTCCGCTGCAGTGTCGCCGGGTCGATGGATGCGCTGGTGAAGGAGCTGGCGAAGCTTCCCGTGCAGACCCTGACCAGCGAGGCGCCCGAGCTGGAGGAGATCTTCCGCTCCTTCTACGGAGAGTCCTGATGCGGGCTGAGATCCTCGTCGAGGCCCTGCGCGAGCGCGGCCGCTCGCTCCTGTGGTGGTCTCTGGGGATCGCCGGGCTGGTCGCGCTCACGGTCGCCTTCTACCCCTCGGTGCGCGGCGACCAGGGGCTGAGCGACTATGCGAAGGACCTGCCGGAGTCGGTCCGAAACCTGTTCGTGGGCGGCGAGCTCGACGTGGCCAGCCCCGCCGGCTACCTGAACAGTCAGATCTTCGCGCTCGTGGCGCCGCTCGTCCTGCTCGTCTTCGCCATCGGGGCCGGCTCCGGCGCGATTGCCGGGGAGGAGGAGCGCGGGACGCTTGATCTGGTGCTCGCCCACCCCGTCCGCCGAGCCAGCTACGTCGTCCAGCGTTTCCTCGCCTTGGCGGCGCTCGTTGCCCTCCTCGCCCTGGTCCTCCTGGCCTCGGTCGCGGTCGGCTCGAGGCTCGTCGACCTCGAGATCGCCTTCAGCAAGGTCGCAGCCGCCTGCGTCAGCGTCGGCCTGCTCGCGCTCTTCTTCGCCGCGGTCGCGCTGGCCGTGGGCGCGGCCGCGCCCGGCCGAGCGCGGGCGATCGGCGTCGCCGCGGGTCTCGGCGTCGCCTCCTGGATCTTCGACGGTCTCGCCCACTCCGTCGGCGCTCTCGAGCCGCTCCGCCCGCTCGGCCCCTACTACCACGCGCTCGGACAGAACCCGCTTCGAGAGGGCCCGCCCTGGGCGGGGTGGAGCCTGCTCGCGGTCTCCTGCGCGCTGCTCGCCATCCTCGCCGCGGCCGCGTTCGAGCGCCGCGACGTGCGGCAGTAGCCTCGCTGCGGGTACCGCCTCCTCCCTCGACAGTCGAACGGGAGCAGGCTCGCTTCGTCGACGGCCCCCTGCGCTCGGCGGCCGCGCCGGGGCGCTGCCGGCGCCTCCTCCGCGCTCGCGCGCGATGATGGCGCGCGGTGGCGAGCCGTCCGAGCGTCCTCTTCTTCGTCGCGGTCGTGCTTGCGGGGGCGAACATGCGGACGGTCTTCGCCAGCCTGCCGCCGCTGCTCGAGGAGGTGCGCGCCGACCTCCGGCTGAGCGGGACGGCGGCGGGGCTCTTGACGACGGCGCCCGTGCTCTGCTTCGGCGCGCTCGGCCCGCTGGCGCCGCTGCTCGCCCGGCGGCTGGCGATGGAGCGCCTGATCGCCGTCTGCGCTGCGCTCACGGCCGCCGGCGCGGCGCTGCGCGGCGTCGGCGCCGGCGGGCTGTTCCTCGGGACCGTGCTCGCGGGTGCGGCGGTCGCGGTCGCGCAGACGTCGATGCCGGCGCTGCTGCGGGCGCGCTTCGGGGGAGGGGGCGGGGCGCTGACGGGCGCGTTCTCGATGGCGCTGACCTTGGGCGCGTCGGC
>DATLYU010000077.1:0-4944 GCA_035574435.1 Gaiellaceae bacterium
GGCTCCTCGGCAGCCACGCCCGTCTCCTCCCGCGACTCGGCGAGCTTGCGCCGCAGCTCGTCCGCCGGGTCGTCGTCCTCCTGCGCCGCGGGCGGCGGCGCCTCCGCCGTCCCGACCGCCGGCGCGCCGGCGCTCCGGCGCCGCAGGCGGCGCACGAGCGCGGCGATGCCCAGCGACACGACGAGCCAGGTCAGGAGCTTCCGCACTGCCCGGATGCTAGCGCCCGGCTCCGGAGGCCGCTGCTACACTCCCGCGGCTTCCTGCCTCGCAGCGCGCCGCCCGTTCCCGGCGGCGGTCAGCCGGCGAGGCCGACGAGACCGAAGGAAGGAGACGAGGGAACCCGTGACCGAGTACGAGATCCTGTTGCTGCTCGACCCCGACGCGGCCGAGGAGCGCCAGGCGGAGATCGTCGCCCGCGTGCGCGAGCTCGTGGAGCGCTCAGGCGGCTCCTGGGACCTGCACGACCCCTGGGGCCGGCGCAAGCTCGCCTACGAGATCGCCCACAAGGGCGAGGGCTCGTACCATCTGCTGCAGTTCACGTGCAGCGCGGCCACGCTGGAGGAGATCTCCCGCGTGCTCCGCATCGACGACGCCGTCATGCGCCACATGGCGACACGTCGCATCAAGGGGAGTCCCGCGCGGCCCGTAGCGGTGGGCGCGCCGACGCGCGAGGATGCAGGGGTGGCATCCGAGGAAGAGGAGGAGTAGCCGATGGCCGGCAACATCAACCGCGTCGTGCTCGTGGGCAACCTGACCCGCGACCCCGAGCTGCGCCACACCCCCTCCGGCACGCCCGTCTGCTCGCTGCGCCTGGCGGTGAACACGCGGCGGCGCGACGAGTCGGGCCAGTGGGTGGACAAGCCCAACTACTTCGACATCACGGTGTGGGGCCAGCAGGGCGAGAACTGCGCCCAGTACCTCGCCAAGGGCCGCCCGGTGGCGATCGACGGCCGCCTCGAGTGGCGCGAGTGGGAGGCGCAGGACGGCACCAAGCGGCAGGCCGTGGAGGTGGTCGCGGACAGCGTCCAGTTCCTGGGCGGCCGCGCCGACGCCGAGGGCCCCGCTTACGTCCCGGCCGGCGCCGGTGCCGCCGCGGGCGAGGACTTCCCGCCCTCCCCGGCAGACGACGACATCCCGTTCTAGGAGACCATGGCCACGAAGAAGGCACCACGCAGGCGGCCCGAGAAGGGAGCCGCCCCCGGCAGGCGCAAGAGCTGCCACTTCTGCCGCGAGAAGGTGGACGAGGTGGACTACAAGAACATCGCGCAGCTGCGCCGGTACATCTCCGAGAAGGGCAAGATCCGCTCGCGCCGCATCACGGGCGCGTGCCGCCGGCACCAGCTGCAGGTGGCCGCGGCCGTGAAGCGGGCGCGCGAGATGGCCCTCCTCCCGTACGTCGGCTGAGATGCAGGTCATCCTCCTCAAGGACGTCGAGAAGCTCGGTCTGAAGGGCGACGTCGTGGACGTGGCCCGCGGCTACGCCCGCAACTTCCTGCTCCCGCGGCGTCTCGCCGAGCCGGCCACGCCGGCGCGCGTGGCGGAGGTGCGCAAGATCGAGGAGCGGCGCGCCCTGCAGGAGGCGCGCAGCGCCGAGCAGGCGCACGCGATCGCCGACGTCCTGAGCAAGACGGTGCTCCGCTTCGAGGTGAAGGCCGGCCCGACCGGCTCGCTCTTCGGCTCGGTCACGCCCTCCGACGTGGCCGACGAGCTCTGGCGCACGCGCAAGGTGCGCGTCGACCGGCGGAGGATCGCAATCGACCCGATCAAGCGCATCGGGCGCTACGCGATCCCGGTCGAGGTGTTCCAGGACGTGCGCGTCGAGGTGAAGACGCTCGTCGTGCCCGAGGGCGGCGAGCTTCCTCCGGAGGAGGAGCTGGCGGCGCTCGAGGCCGCCGAGGAGGAGGCCCGGACGGCCGCCGAGGCCGCGCACGAGGAGGCCGAGACGACCCTCGAGGAGCTGCTCGCCGACGAGGAGGAGGCGGAGGCGACGGAGGCCGAGGCGGGCGCCGAGGCCGTGCCCGCGGTGCCGCAGGAGGCCCAAGCTCCGCCGGGGCCGGGCGAGGACCTGCCGGACGCCGATCCGGCCGGGTCCGGCGACGAGACGGGCGAGGACGAGCGCGGCTAGGAGCCGCGCGCCGTCCACAGCTCCGTCCACAGGGCTGTCGACGGCTCGGCGAACTTCGCGCTGGCTGCGCACGTTTCCGCCTTGACAACTCCGGGCCGCCTGTGGACGGGCCGTCCGTGGCGGGGGATAACATGCGAACGCATGTTCCGTTCTCCCTGCACGCCTGCCGCGGGCGCGGCCGGCTGGACGCGCCCGCACGGGGCGAGTTGACTGCGCCTCCCATGGCCGTCGCCTCCGAGCGCCTCACGAGCGTCGTCCCGCCCCAGCACCTGGAGGCGGAGGAGTCGGTGCTCGGCGCGATGCTCCTCTCGCCGACCGCCGTGGGCACGGTCAGCGAGATCCTGAGCGCGTCCGACTTCTACCGCGAGAGCCACGCGACCGTCTTCCGCGCGGCGCTCGCGCTCTGGAGCAAGGGCGAGCCCGTGGACGCGATCACGCTCGTGAACGAGCTCGACCAGCGCGGCGAGCTCGAGGCCGCGGGCGGGCAGGCGCGCATCGCCGAGCTGGCGGCGCTCGTCCCGTCCACGTCGAACGTCGAGCACTACGCGCGGATCGTCAAGGAGATGGCGACCCTGCGCGGGCTCATCCGCGCCGGGCAGGAGATCACGCGCCTCGGCCAGGAGCGGCCCGGGGAGGTGACCGACCTCGTCGACCGCGCCGAGCAGATCGTGTTCGAGCTCGGCCAGCAGCGCGTGACGAGCGACTTCTCGTCCATCGACGTTCTTCTCCGGGAGAGCTTCGAGCGGATCACGCAGCTCTACGAGGCGGGGGCGGAGGTGACCGGCGTCCCGAGCGGCTTCCGCGAGCTCGACCTCCTCACCTCCGGGTTCCAGCCTGGGAACCTCGTCATCCTGGCCGCGCGCCCCTCCATGGGGAAGTCGGCGCTCGGCCTCTGCATCGCCGCCAACCTCGGCGTCCGCCAGCAGCTCCCGGTCGCGCTCTTCACGCTCGAGATGTCGAAGTCCGAGGTGACGCAGCGGATGATGTGCAGCGAGGCGAAGGTCGAGTCGCAGCGCCTGCGCACCGGCCGCCTCGCCCCCGACGACTGGCCGCGCCTGACGGCCGCGTGCGACCGGCTCATGAAGGCGCCCATCTACGTGGACGACACGGGCTCGACCACGATCATGGAGCTGCGTTCGAAGGCGCGCAGGCTCAAGTCCCGGGAGCCGAACCTGGGGCTCATCATCGTCGACTACCTGCAGCTCATGACCTCCGGCTCCACCGCCGAGAACCGCGTGCAGGAGGTGTCGCAGATCTCGCGTGCGCTCAAGGTGCTGGCGCGCGACCTGGACGTGCCCATCCTGGCCATGTCGCAGCTCTCGCGGGCCGTCGAGCAGCGCCACGACAAGCGGCCGCTCCTCTCCGACCTGCGCGAGTCGGGCTCGCTCGAGCAGGACTCCGACCTCGTCTTCTTCGTCTACCGGGACGAGTACTACCTGGGCGAGGAGTCGGACCAGCAGGGGATCGCGGAGGTCATCCTCGCGAAGCACCGCAACGGCCCCACCGGCACGGTGAAGCTCTCCTTCCTGCGTCGGTACGCGAAGTTCGCCGACCTCGCCCCCGCGTAACCCCACCCCCGGGACGCAGGCGGCGCCATCTAGGCTTGCCCGGGCCGTGACCGTCGCCCAGGGCCTCGCCGCGCCCACGCCGCAGCGCGTGATCGCGGGCTACTACGCGCTCGCCGGGCTGTACACGCTCGCAGCGGCGGCGATCTGGGGCGTGAACACGCTCTTCCTGCTCGACGCGGGGCTGAGCTTCTTCGAGGTCTTCGTGGCGAACGCCGCCTTCTCCGCCGGCATGGTCGTGTTCGAGATCCCCACGGGCGTGGTCGCCGACCTGCTCGGGCGGCGGGCCTCGTTCCTCCTCTCGCTCGCCGTCCTCGCCGCCACCACGCTGGCGTACGTCGCGCTCGCGGAGCTCGGCGGCGGCGTGGTCGCGTTCGCGCTCGTCTCGGTCGGGATCGGGCTGGGCTTCACCTTCTACTCCGGCGCGATGGAGGCCTGGGTGGTGGACGCGCTCGCCGCGACCGGGTGGGAGGGCGTGCTCGACCGGGTGTTCGCGCGCGGCGCGCAGATCACGGCCGCCGCGATGCTCGCCGGCACGGTCGGCGGCGGCCTGCTCGGGCAGGTCGACCTCTCGCTCCCCTACCTCGCGCGCGTGGCGCTGCTCGCGGCCGTCTTCGCGATCGCCTTCGTCGCGATGCACGACCTCGGCTTCACGCCGCGCCGCGTGCCCGCCTCGGAGCTGCCGGCCGAGATCGCGCGCAACGCGCGGGCCGGGGTCGCCTTCGGCTGGGCGCAGCGGCCGCTCCGGCTCGTCATGCTCGCCTCGCTCGTGCAGATGGGCTTCTTCACCTGGGCGTTCTACGCCGCCCAGCCGTACCTGCTCGACCTGCTGGAGAGCGACGCGATCTGGGTCGCCGGTCTGGTCGCGGCCGGCGTGGCCGCCTCGATGATGGTCGGGAACCAGGTCGTGGACGTGGCCTCCCGCTACTGCGGGCGACGCACGACGCTGCTCCTCGCGGCGGCGGCCGTGCAGTCGGGGGCGGCCGTCGCGCTCGGCCTCACCGGCTCCTTCTGGGTCGCCGTCGGGGCGCTGCTCCTGGTCACGGGAGCCACGGGCGTGACGAGGCCCGTGCGCCAGGCCTACCTGCACCAGCTCGTGCCCAGCGAGCAGCGCGCGACGGTCGTGTCCTTCGACTCCATGGTCTCGAACGTGGGCGGGGTCGGCGGGCAGCTGGGCCTGGGCGCGCTCGGCGAGGCGCGCTCGGTGGGCGCCGCGTTCGTCGCCGGCGGCGCCGCCACCGCGCTCGCGCTTCC
>DATLYU010000078.1:0-5267 GCA_035574435.1 Gaiellaceae bacterium
TCGGGGCGCCCGGATTTGAACCGGGGACCTCTAGTCCCCCAGACTAGCGCGCTAACCAGGCTGCGCCACGCCCCGTGCGGGTGACAGCGTAGCGCCTTCCGGGACGGGGGCGGCCCGCGCACGCCGCGCGGCCAGGAGCAGCCGCCCGCGCCGGCTCCACCACACGTTCCGCCGCAGCAGCACGAGCCCGAGCGGCACGAGCGCGGCGAGCGTCACCCACGGCATGAGCGGGAGCCGGCCGGCGTCCTGCGCGCGCGACACCACCTCGCCGCTGCCGAGCGCGCCGCGCACCGCCGCGGCGATCTCCGCCCGCTCGCCCTCCGAGAACACGCGCCCGCCGGTCAGCTCCGCGGCGCGCGCCAGGTGCGCGGCGCTGCGCGCGTCCGGGCGGTATCCGCCCTCGGCGACGCCGGTCTCGTAGATGCGTTCCTCCGCGTCCCAGAGGTGCACGAAGACGACCTCGACGCGCGGCCTGCGGCGGTAGGCGCGGGCGAGGTCGGGGGTCAGGAGCTCGGTCTCGCCGTCCGTGAGCACGACGGCGAGCCGCTTCCGGGCGGACGGTGGGAAGTACGACCTCTCGGGCAGCGCGCGCAGCGCGTTCAGGCTCGTCGCGACGGTGAGGTAGAACGATCCGGGCGGCGGGTGCTCGACCCCCACCGAGCGCAGGAGCGCAGCCGCGAAGACGCGCGCGTCGGTCGTCGGGAACACGTGCGGGAGCACGCGGTCGGTGAGGGACGCGAGGCCGACCGGCACCTCGGGGATCTCCTGCCGGAGCGCGAGCGCGAGCTCGCGGGCCCGGTCGAAGCGCGTCGGAGCCCCGGAGCGCGCCGCGGCGAGCATCGAGCGCGAGATGTCGACGACGACGAAGGCCTGGGCGTCGGTGCGCTCGTTCACCGTCCGCGTCGTGTGCAGCACCGGCTGCGCGGCGGCGAGCCCGAGGAGCGCCGGGACCGCCGCCAGCGCGACCGCGAGCGGCAGGAGCGCGCGCAGGGACGGCACGGCGAGCCCGAGCGCCCGCCGGATCGCCCGCAGGCGCCGCTCGCGGAGCAGGAGGACGCCGACCGGCAGCACGGCCGCGAGCGCGAAGAGGGCACCGTACGGGGTGACGAAGCGGAGCTCCAATCTCAGTACCCGCTCCCGGACCGCCCGGAGCCCGAGAGCGTCCCCGTCGCGGCGCCCGCGTCGGGGTCGGTGCCGGGCAGGTTCACGGCCTTCGCGTTGCGCAGCGCCAGCTCCAGGTTCAGCTTCGCGTCGGCGTTCTCCGGGTCGGTCTCCACCGCCGCCCGGAACATGTGCACGGCCCGGCGCAGGACGTTCTGGGACTCGACCGCGTCCGCGCTGTAGGAGGCGAGCGAGCTGGCCGCGAGCAGGTTGAGCAGCCGCGAGCGGCGCTCCGGGTTGGGATCGTCCGCGCTGAGCCGCGTCAGCTCCACCTGCACCCGCCCTCGCAGGTTCTCGAGCTTCGGCCCGAAGACGTCCACCCGCCCCGGCTCGACGCGCAGGAAGCGCGCGAGCAGGCGGCGGTACGCGAGGTCGTCGCCGGCGCCGAGCAGGCGCTTCGCGGGCCAGCCGGGGAGGAAGTCGAGCCCCGCCCACGGCGTCCCCTGCCGCCGCGGCGCCGCCTCGAAGCGGACATCGCCGGCCTCGAGCCGGCCCGGCAGGCGCAGCACGTCCACGGCCAGCGCGGCGAGGAGCACGGCCAGCGGCACGGCCAGCACGGCCGCGACGTGCAGCGGACGTCTCATCGCCACACCTCGAGCCGGGAGAGGAGCCGCTCGTTCACCGCCAGCAGCGCGACGAGGAGCGCGGCCACGGCGACGAACGCCCACGGGGCCGCGGCGCCGAGCGTGTCCGCCTCCGGCGCCCGCACGGGCGCGTCGGCCGTGTTCGCGCGCAGCACAGCCGCGCCGCCGAGGATGGCGTTCATCCGCGCGCGCCGCTCGGGGGTGGGATCGAGCGGGACGAGCCGGATCTCGACGCCCCGCTCGCGCAGGAGCGCGACCTGGCCGGCGACCCGCTGGATCTCGTCGGGGAGGATCTCGAAGTCGCTGACGAGCAGGAGCGAGCCCTCGCGCACGCGCTCGCGCTCGAACACGTCCCCCGCAACGCGCAGCCCCTCGGAGATCCTCGTGCCGGCGCGGAACTCCTCCCACGGGTGGTGCGCGGGCGGCTCGCGCCCGCCCTCGCTGCTGAAGTAGCGGAGGAGCGGGAGGAGCTCGCGGCCGGGCGTCCCGATCGGCAGGAGCTCGTAGGCGGCGTCCGAGAAGGCGATCAGCCCGACCCGCTCGTCCGCCTCGGCGAGCTTCTCGATCGTCTGCGCGAACGCCCGCTCGCTCGTGCTCGCGGACAGGTCGAGCACCACGAGACCGGTCTTGCCGCTCGGCACGAGCGGGGCCGTCCGCACGTCCTCGCCGCGCGCGACGAGGGCGGCGCCGGCGAGCGCGGCGAGCAGCGCCGCCGCGAGCGCGAGGCGGACGGCGAGCGTCCGGCGCGCCGCCCTGCGCAGCGGCGCGGGCTCGCTCGTGGGAACGGGGAGCGCGCGCCTAGCGGCCATTCGCCTCCCGCACCTCGGAGACCAGCCGCTCGGCATCCTCCGGAGCCGGCGCGCTGCGCGCCCAGGCGAGCGTGCGCGCGCGACGCGCGAGGTCGTCGAGGGCACAGGCCTCGAGCTCGACCGCGAGCACCTCGAGCGCCTCGCGGCGCTCGCTCCCGTTCCGGCGGTCGCGGGCCCACTCGACGAGCGCCAGGGCGCGCTCGAGCGGGGTGAGCTCAGGAGCCTCCTCGACCGCCGGCTCCGGCCGGCGCCGGCGCAGCCAGCCGAGGAGCAGCCCGCCCGGTAGCGCGAGCAGCGCGAGGGAGCCGGCCAGCAGCCCGGCTCCGAGCAGCGTCGGAGAGACGCGGAAGTCGCCCTCCGGCAGCGGCGTCACGCTCGTCTTGAAGACGAACCCGTACTGCGGCACGTCGCTCTCCTTGATGCGCGACACGGAGACGAGCTCCGGCCAGGGGGCGCGCGTGAGCGTCCGCGTCGTCCCGGCGGGGTCGTCGTACAGGACACGCGCCGCCGGGAGGACGAGCGAGCGCCGCTCCCCGCGGCCGGTCTCGGCGGCGCCGGCCGCGCTCGGCAGGATCTCGGGGATGCAGGCGATCCGCAGGCAGCGCAGGAGGTAGTCGAAGCGCAGCACCGTGAAGCGGCCGCGATCCTCGCGGGACCGAGCGCGCTCCTTGACGTCGTAGGGGAGGAAGCGCGGCTCCACGCGGACGCGCGCCGGGTCGAGGTGCCGGCGGTCGACGACCACCTCGATACGCGCCTGCACGGGCTCGGCGAAGAGGTGCACGGCGGGCGCGACGGTGGCGGTCGCGGCCAGCTGCTTGCCGAGCGGGAGGTCGGCCTCTTGCGCGCCCCCTCCGCAGCCGGCCGCCACGACGACGAGCCCGAGCAGGAGACCGTGCCTCACCGCCGCCCCCTGGTGAAGAGCCGCTGGTCGGCCCAGGAGAGGAACGCGAGGGCGACCTCGCGGCGCTCGTGCGAGGAGACGAGGACCGGGTCGAGGTCGAGCGCGCGGAGGCCCCGCACGAGCTCCTCGTAGCGGCGCTCGTTCGCCGTGCGGCGCGCTCGCACCTCGGACGCGCGCAGCCGGACGAGCACGACGCCCCCCGCGGGCGAGACGAACGGCACGACGGCCCCGCTCACGTCCGGGAAGCTCTGCTCCCAGACGGGGTCCTGGACGACCACCGGCACGATCTCCCAGCGCCGCTCGAGCGCCCGCAGCCACGCCTCCCGGGGTGGAGGCGCCCGGAAGTCGGAGAGCACGAAGACGAAGCTGCCCGCGGGCAGGTCGCGGCGCTGCTCGACGAGGAAGCGGAGCGAGCGCTCGAGCGTGTCCGGCGGCGCGGCAAACGTCTCCTCGTCGTCCAGGGGGTCGAGCTGCTGGCTGCGGGGCGGGCGCCAGCGCGGCTCGCCGGGCCCCTCGTCCAGCGCGCCCAGGAGCCCGCGTGCGGCGACCGCGCTCGCGCCGATGAGCGCCGTCGCCCCGCGCAGGGCCGCAGGCTTGCAGAGCCACGGCCAGCCGTCCGGGAAGACGCCCATGGACGGCCGCCGGTCGGCGACCACGACCACGCGCGGCGCCTCCTCCGCATAGTGCTCGCGCACGACGAACTCCTCCGTCCCGCGGGCGAGCGAGAGGCGGGCGGACGCCGCCCAGTCGATGCGGTCGATGTCGTCTCCGGGCTCGTACGGGCGCGAGCTCGCGACGTCCGAGCCGAGCCCCCGGCGCAGCGAGTGCAATCCGCCGAAGGGGAGCCCGAGCACGCGCCGGCGCGGGATGAGCGGGAACGTTGCGCTCAACTGGCGGCGGCGAGAGCCGTCTGCTCGAGCTCCTCGCCCGGCCGCGGGGCGATCTCGAGGCACTGCGCGCGGAAGCGGCGGGCGGCCTCCTGCCAACCGATCTCGCGCGCCTCGGCCACGAAGCTGGGCGTGAACACGATGCGGTGCAGCACGACCGGGAGGAAGAGTCGCTCCACGTCCACGGGCGTGACGAAGTCGCGTCCGTCCAGGAGCGCCCACGCACGCGCGGCCCGCTCCAGCGCGAGCGAGCCCCGCACCGAGGAGCCGATCGCGACCCCCTGCGCCTCGCGCGTGGCCCGCACGAGGCGGATCACCCAGCGGCGCAGCACGGGATCGATGTACACGTCGTGCACCGCGTCGCGCAGGGCCCGCACGTCGTCCAGGCTCGCGACCGAGCGCAGGCGCCGCAGCGGATGCTCGCGCAGCTGCTCCTCCACGATCCGGACCTCCTCCTCCTCGGACGGGTAGCCGAGCGCCGTCCGCAGGAAGAAGCGGTCGAGCTGCGCCTCCGGGAGCGGGAACGTGCCCTCCTGCTCGATCGGGTTCTCGGTGGCGAGCACGAGGAACGGGTCGGGGAGCTGCCGCGTGACCCCGTCGATCGTCACCTGCTGCTCGGCCATGGCCTCCAGCAGCGCGGACTGCGTCTTCGGCATCGCCCGGTTGATCTCGTCCACGAGCACGACGTTCGCGAACACCGGCCCGGGCCGGAACTCGAAGTCGCGCTCGCGCTGGTTGAAGACCGAGAGCCCCGTGACGTCCGTGGGCTGCAGGTCCGGCGTGCACTGCACCCGCGCGAACGTGCCGCCCTCGACGGAGCCGGCGATCGCGCGCGCGAGGATCGTCTTCGCCGTGCCGGGCACGTCCTCGAGCAGCACGTGGCCGCCGCACAGGAGGGCCGAGAGAACGAGCTTGATCTCGGCGG
>DATLYU010000079.1:0-9769 GCA_035574435.1 Gaiellaceae bacterium
GCTGCTCGTGCACCCGGAGTGCGGGTGCGCGAGCCAGTGCATGGCCTTCGGCAACGGCCGCACGCACATCCTCTCCACCGAGGGCATGATCCGCTTCGCCCGGCAGTCCCCGAAGGAGCGCTTCCTGGTCGCGACCGAGACGGGCATCCTCCACCGCCTCGCCAAGGAGGCCCCCGAGAAGCGCTTCGAGGCCGTGTCCGAGAAGGCCATCTGCCGGTACATGAAGATGATCACGCTCGAGAAGCTGCGCGACGCGCTGCGCGACTGGAAGCACGTGGTCACGGTGGACGAGGACGTCGCGCGGCGCGCGCGCGGCGCGATCGACCGCATGGTCGCGATCGTCTGACGCCTCCGCGACCGGCGCTGCTGCCGTCTACGGCGACGCGCACTCGTCGCGGGCAGGCTCCAGCGGCTGGACGCCTACCCAGACGAGTCCCTGCGAGGCAGCGATCCCTCGCGGTGAGCCGCGCACCGGAATCGTCGCGACCACCTGCCCTGTTGCGAGGTCGACCCGGGAGACCGTTCCGTCTCCCCGATTCGACACCCAGAGCGAGCCTCCGACGTGAACGAGATCCACCGGGCTGCGCCCGACGGGAATGGCGCTGCGGCCGAGTACCGAGCGGTCGCCCTCGGAGAGCACGATGCGCCAGATGCGGTCGCGGGCGCACGCCGCCACCCACACGTTCTGCGCGAAGACGGCGATCCCGCGGGGACGGCCGGGCGCGGGGATCGACCGTACGAGCTGGCCGCTCCGGAGGTCGATCTCGGACACGGTGTCGGCGCCCAGGTTCGCAGCCCAGACGGACAGGGGCCCGGCGGCCAGGCCGGCCGGGCTGCCGGCGAACGAGGAGGACGTGATCCGGCCGGTGCCCATGTCGATGCGCTCCAGCGCGCCCGACGTGCAACCAACCCAGACCGCTCCGGGCGTGAGAACCATCGCCGCGATGGGCGGCGTTCCCTCCAGCCAGTAGTCCACGCGCGTCGGCGATGCGCGGTACTGGGCGCATGGGCCACGCCAGCGCTCCCACAGCCCGCCGGTCGTCGCCGGGGATCCGGTGTGCCGCAACCGCACGTGGTCGACGCGCCCCGTGCGCGGGTCGATACGTGCGATGCGGGCGTTGGACGGACTGGCCGCCCAGACGGCGCCTGCCGAGGCGGCGAGCGCGTCCGGGATGCCGGAGACGACGTAGCTCCTCTCGGCCACCCGCCGGCGGGGATCGACGCGAACGACGGTGCCGGACCGGGAACCGTCGCCTCGGAGAGCAACCCACAGGTCACCCGTCGCCTCGACCAGATCGTCCGGCGGCTCGCCGAGGGCGACGCTCGCGACGACCTCGTTCGTGAGGGGGTCGATGGCACGGAGAGCGTGGTCGGAGGCGCTCGTCCCGGAGCTCCCGGCAAAGGCGAAGGCGGACAGTCCCGCCGCGGCCGCGACGACGAGGAGCGCGATCGCCGCCGTCCGCCGGCGACCCGTGCTCGGACGGGAACGCCGCGCCCGTGAACGCCGCCTCGGGGCGTGCAGCTCGCCGCGAATGATCTGCGACTCGAGCGTCCGCAGCTCGCCCCCGGGCTCGAGCCCGAGCTCGGAGAGCGCCAGCCTCGTCGTGCGGTAGGCGTCGAGCGCGGCGGCAGGCCGGCCGCTCGAGGAGAGGGCCCTCATCAGCTGTGCAAGCACGCGCTCGTCGAGCGGGTGCTCGGCGGCGAGCTGCTGCAGCTCGGCGACCACCTCCGCGTGGCGACCGAGGGCGAGGTCGGCGTCCATCCGATCCTTGAGGGCCGCCAGGCGCAGCTCTTCGAGCCGCGCGGCATGGTCGTGCGCGAACGGCTCGTAGACGAGGTCCGCGAGCGGTGGGCCTCGCCAGAGCGCGAGCGCCTGCCGGAGCAGGATCGCGGCGCGCGCCGCATCGCCGAGCGCGAGAGCCTCCCGACCTTCGGCCACGAGCTCCTGGAAGCGATCGAGATCGAGCTCGCCCGGGCCGAGCTCGAGGCGGTAGAGGTCTCCGTCGCGGACGACAACGGAGCGGTCGCCTGCGGCGGCAAGCGTGCGCCGGAGCCGCGACAGATGGACCTGCAGCGTGTTCGACGCCGTCTGCGGCGGGTGCTCCCCCCAGAGCTCGTCGATCAGCCGGTCGCGCGAGAGGCCCTCGCCGGCGTGCAGCAGCAGGACCGCGAGCAGCGCGCGCTGCTTCCGCCCTCCGAGCGCGAAAGGAGAGCCGTTGGCCCGCACCTCGAGCGGGCCGAGGATCCAGAATTCGAGCTTCGTCCGGCGCCTCCGGTGGACGACGCTAGCAGCGGTTCACTCGAATTTCACTCCCGCGCAAGCGAGCGGTCAGTGAGCTCCGGCAGCAGGTGGGGGCGGCATGAGTCTCCGAGCCGGCACCACCGTCCTCCTCGTCGCGACGCTTGCGGGCGCCCTGGCTCTGTCCGCCGAAGCCGTCCGGGTGGGCCCGGGCGCAAAGCCGATCGCGCTCGCCGCCGCGCAGGCTGCGGTCGCCGGCGCGGTGCGGGAGCACGTCGCTGCGGCTCTCGGACGCAGCGACCGGATCACGCTGAACACGCCGCTCGGCGAGGACGGATTCGCACGTATCCGCACCCAGGAGTACGTCCTGTGTCGCCGTGCCGGCCCTCGTGTCGCCCTTTGCCGCTGGCGCTCGGACGTTCTGCGACAGGTCCGGGAGGCCGAGCCGTTCGAGCTCTGGATCGTCTGCAGCGGCGCCGCGACCGTCCGCGAGCTCCCCCGCCGGCTGGTCGTCGACCTCCGCGGTGTGGCGTGCGTGCACTAGTAGGGCGGGCGACCCGCCGCGCTCGGGCGGCGGCCTGGAGCGTTTCTGGAGCGGGCGCTCCTAGCGTCGAGGCGTGATGTCCGCCAGCGAGCACGCTCGGCTCTCCACGCACCCGGCCTCGCGGCACGCCCTGCGCGCCGCGCTCGCGGCTGCGCTGCTCGCCAGCGCGGCAGGCTCGCCTGCGCAGGGCTCGGTCGTCGTCGAGACGCACGTCATCGACGTCGCGAGCGCCGAGCGGGCGGTGCACCAGGCGGTTCGCGGGTACGCGGCGCGCGCGGCGGCCTCGTTCTCGGAGACCCGCAGCTTCAGGACTCGCTCCGAAGAGGCCGTCGCGTGCCGCCGGTTGGCGCAGCACCGCGCCGCCTGCTCGTGGGAGGCTCTCGTCTACCTCGTCGGGGACGAGCCCGGCGACGAGTTCCTCTGGCTTGCCTGCAGAGGTCGTGCCGGAGTGCAGGTACAGGGACGACGGCTGCGCGTCGACCTGCGAGGCCCGGGATGCGCGCACTGACATCGCCCGGCCCACAGGCCCTGCTTGACGGCCCCCGGCGGTCGGCGCATCGTGCCGACGTGCACATACGCGTGCTCGGTCCTCTGGAGGTCCTCCGGGACGGGGTCGGAACGCCGCTCGGGGGCCGGAAGCAGCAGGTCGTGCTCGCGCTTCTCGTGGCCGACCTGCCCAAGGCCGTCTCCGTCGACGCGCTCGTCGACGGGGTTTGGGGTGACGAGCCGACCCCGGGCGCGCGCTCGACGCTGCAGACGTACGTGTCCAACCTGCGGCACGAGCTGGGCGACGTGATCGTTCGCGACGGGGGCGGGTACCGCCTCGACGTCGACCGCGCGGCGGTGGACGCGTTCCGGTTCGAGGACGCCGTCGCCGCGGCGACGGCGCCGGGAGCCGATCCGGCTGCGGCTGCCCAGAGCCTGCGCGCCGCGCTCGCGCTCTGGCGCGGCCATCCGTACGCCGGCCTCGCCGGCACCTTCCGTCTCGACGTCGAGGCGGCGCGCCTCGAAGAGCTTCGGCTCGCGGCGCTCGAGGCCCGAATCGACGCCGAGCTCGCGCTGGGCCGGCACGCGCAGCTCGCCGCCGAGCTCGACGTTCTGAGTGCGGAGCACCCCATGCGCGAGCGCTTCCGCGCGCAGCACATGCTCGCGCTGTACAGGTCGGGACGGCAGGCGGAGGCGCTGCGGGCCTTCCAGAGAACCCGCTCGTACCTCGACGAGGAGCTGGGCCTGGAGCCGTCGCCCGAGCTGCGGACGCTGGAGAGCCGCATCCTCAACCAGGACTCCTCGCTGCTCCTCGACGCGGGCCCTCGCGTCGAGACGCGCGCGTTCCTGCTCACCGACATCGAGGACTCCACCGTGCTCTGGGAGGTCGAGACGGAGGCGATGCGGGAGGCGGTGGCGGCGCACGACGCAGTGGTGCTGGGCGCGGTGGAAGCCGCCGGGGGAACGCTGGTCAAGCGGGTCGGAGACGGCCTGGACGTGGCGTTCGCCGACGTCGCGGCGGCCGTGGGCGCCGCCGAGGCGATCCAGCAGGGGCTCGCTGAGCGCGAGTGGGGCGCGACGGGGCCGCTCCGCCTGCGGATGGCGATCGACGTGGGGGAGGTGGAGGCGCGCGGGAGCGACTACTTCGGCCCTGTCCTCAACCGTGCCGGGCGGATCCTCGCCGCGGGGCACGGCGGTCAGGTCCTCCTGTCCGCGGACGCGCACGCGGCGCTCGCCGCAGGCGCCGGCGGCTGGCAGGCGAAGGCGCTCGGCGAGTTCCGCTTCAAGGGCATCGGGGCGCCGCAGCACGTGTTCCAGCTGCTGCTCGAGGGCCAGCCCGCGGACTTCCCGCCTCTCCGGATCGATCGGCCGCCTTCGCACTTTCCGGCCCTCGAGTCGGGTCGTGCGCTGCGCGGCTACGAGCTCCGGGAAGAGGTCGGCCGCGGCGACTACGGGATCGTGTACCGCGCCTACCAGCCCTCGGTAGGACGGGAGGTCGCGGTCAAGGTCATCCAGCCGGAGCTCGCGAACCGGCTCGAGTTCGTCCGCGGGTTCGAGGCGGAGGCCCGGACGGTCGCCCGGCTCGAGCACCCGCACGTGGTGTCGCTGTACGACTACTGGCGGGATCCCGACGGCGCGTACCTCGTGATGCGCTGGCTGCGCGGCGGGTCGCTCCGGCAGGCGCTCGAGCGCGGTCCGTGGAATCTCGAGCCGGCCCTGCGCCTCGTGGAGCAGGTGGCGGGCGCCCTCGCCTACGCGCACCGTCAGGGCGTCGCGCACGCGAACGTGAAGCCTGCGAACGTGCTCCTGGACGACGACGGCAACGCCTACCTCTCGGACTTCGGAATCGCGGCTCGCCTCGCCAGCGGTTCGGAGGAGGCCGCCGGACCGCGGTCCTCGCCGGCGTACGTCCCGCCGGAGGCGCTCGCGGGCGAGCAGCCTGACGCCCGCGCGGACCTGTACTGCCTCGGCCTGCTCGTCTTCGAGCTCCTCACCGGCCGCCGGCCGCCCATGGACGGGCCGCTGCCATCGCTCTCCGCCGTCCGGTCCGAGGTGCCTGCCGCCGTCGACGACGTCGTCGCGCGGGCGACCGCGCTCGATCCGGCCGCCCGGCACGAGTCCGCGACGGCGTTCGCAGCGGCGCTCGCTGCGTCGCTCGGCGCCGAGCGTGCGCCTGCGCCGACGTTCACGCCGGCGGAGAACCCGTACCGGGGCCTGCGGGCGTTCGAGGAGCGCGACGCCGCCGCGTTCTTCGGCCGCGAGGAGCTCGTGGCCGAGCTCGTGGCTGCCGTCGGCGAGCGGCGGTTCGTGACGGTGGTCGGCCCTTCGGGAATCGGCAAGTCGTCGGTCGTGCGCGCGGGGCTGTTGCCGGCTCTGCGCAGGGACGCGCTGCCCGGGTCGCGCACCTGGCTCGTGACCGACATGTTCCCCGGCTCGTACCCCTACGAGGAGCTCGCGGCGGCGCTCCTGCGCGTCGCCGTCGAGCGTCCGGACGACCTGGTCGAGGAGCTGCGCCGCGACGAGCTCGGCATCGCCCGCGTCACGAAGCGCGTCCTCCCACCGGGAGCGGAGCTCGTGCTCGTCGTCGACCAGCTCGAGGAGCTCTTTATCCTCACGGGGGAGGACGAGCGGCGCGGCTTCGTGGCGGCGCTCGTAGCCCTCGCCGCCGACACGCGCTCGCGCGTGCGCGTCGTCGCCACCCTACGCGCGGACTTCCTCGAGCACCCGCTCGCCCATCCCGAGCTCGGCGAGCTCGTCCGCGCGGGCATGGTGGCCGTGACGTTTCCCGGCGAGGACGACCTCGTCGCCGCGATCGAGGGTCCGGCGGCGAGCGTCGGCGTGGCGTTCGAGCCGGGCCTCGTCCCGGTCATCGTCGCGGACGTCCGCGACGAGCCCGGGGCGCTGCCCCTGCTCCAGTACGCGCTCACCGAGCTGTTCGCGGCCAGGACGAGCGACGTCCTCACCCTCGACGCGTACCGGGCGACCGGAGGAGTCGTGGGCGCGCTCGGACTCCGTTCCGAGGCGCTCTACGCCGAGCTGGACGAGACCGGGCGAGCCGCCGTCCGGCAGACGTTCCTCCGGCTCGTCGCGGTCGAGCACGGCGGGCAGGCGACGCGCCGGCGCGTGCGCCGGCGCGAGTTGCGGCGGCTGGAGCTTGCCCCGGGCGCGCTGGAGGACGTCCTCGAGCGCTTCGGTCGCCACCGGCTGGTCACGTTCAACCGCGAGCCGCTCACGCGCAGTCCGACGGTGGAGGTCGCGCACGAGGCGATCCTCGTGCAGTGGGAGCGTCTGCGCGGCTGGATCGACGAGCGCCAGGAGGACCTCGTCCTGCACCGCCGGCTCGCGAACGCGGTCGAGGAGTGGGAGCAGGCCGGCCGGCACCCGGACTTCCTGCCGCGGGAGGGCCACCTCGCGCAGCTCGAGGCATGGGCCGCATCCACGGACCTCGCCCTGACCGAGGACGAGCGGACCTTCCTCGGGGAGGCGCGCGCAGCGGCCGACGAGGGGGCGCGCAGGCGCGCGAGGCTGCGACGAGCAGTGCTCGCCGCGCTCGCGGCGCTCGCGGCGCTGGCGTCCGCGGCGGCCGTGTTCGCGTTCGTCCAGAGGGGGCAGGCCCGGGACGAGGCCCGGCTGGCGACGGCGCGCCAGCTCGCGGCGGACGCGCAGGCGAGCCTCTCGGTGGATCCCGAGCGCAGCATCCTGCTCGCGATCGAGGCCGCGGAGACGACCCGACGTCACGACGGCACCGTGCTGAACGAGGCCGAGCAGGCGCTGCACGACGCGCTCGCCGCCTCACGGACCGTGCGCGTCTTCCGCGACGTGGGCGCCGACGGGGAGCTCTCTCCGGACGGACGGTCGTTCCTGACGGTCGACGCAGCCGGGGCAACTGCGTCCATTCGCGAGGTGCGGACCGGGAAGGTCTCCCTGAGGCTCGCAGGGCACACCGAGCCGATCCGGACGGTCGACTTCAGCCCCGACGGGCGTCTGGTGGCGACGGCGAGCGACGACGGCACCGTGCGCCTCTGGGACGCGCGGACCGGAAAGGCGGTCCGCGTCCTGCGGGTGGACCGCGAGGGTGTCTTCTCCGCGCAGTTCGGGGCGGACGGACGTCTCCTGGCGACGGTGGGCTACGACCGGACGGCGCGGGTGTGGGAGGCGGGTAGCGGCCGGCTGCTGCGGACGTTTCGCGGCGTCCATCAGCGCGAGGGGGCGGGCGACCGGCAAAAGACGGACATGATCGCCCTCTCGAGAAACGGCCTCCTCGCCATCGCCAACGCCTACACGGTGGGGCGGCCTCCGCGTGCGGACGACCCCCCGATCGCCGTGCGCCTCTTCGACATCCGCACCGGCCGGACGCGTGTCTTCACGAGCGTCGGTCCCGGCGGAGTGGACGTCGCCATCAGCCCTGAGGGCACCTTGCTCGTCGCAGCGATTCCGGACGGCGCCACGCTCGTCTGGCGCCTGCGGGACGGAGAGCTGGTGCAGTCGCTGGGCGACGCGACGGGCGACCGCGTGGCCGACGACCTCGAGTTCAGCCGCGACGGGTCGCGGCTGGCGATCGGCGCCACAGCCGGCTTTGTCCGGATCTACGGGGTCGGGCTCCACGCGTTGAGCCAGGAGCTCGTCCTCCGCGGGCACGACGCGATCATCGGAGACGTGTCGTTCGCTCCCGACGGGCAGGCTCTGGTCAGCCAGGGTCCGGGGAGCGCCCGCCTCTGGGACATCACGCCGCTCGGCCCCGCCGAGACTCTCCGTCTCCCCGGGGCCGCCGGCGAGCGGCACGCGGGGCTGGACTTCACCCCGCGCGGGGATGCCCTCGTCGCCGCGTCGGGACCGCACGGGCTCGTCCGGGTATTCGACGCCCGGACCGGCGAGGTCGTGCGCAAGCTCGACGCGCATGTTCGCGGACCGCTTCCGGCCCGGCTCGTCATCTCGCTCGACGTCTCTCCGGACGGGACACGCGTCGCCACGGCGGGCTTCGACGGAACGGCGCGCGTTCTCGACCTCGAGACGGGAAGGACGACGGCCGTCCTGCGCGGCCACGGCTGCTCGCCGCGCCCGCCGCGGACGTGCTGGGTGCTCGGAGTGGCCTTCAGCCCCGACGGCACGCGGGTCGCGACGACCGGGAGCGACGCCAGCGTCCGCATCTGGTCTGCCGTCTCCGGCCGCCAGCTGCGCGTCCTCGAGGGGCACGGCGACCAGACGTATCCCGTTCGCTGGAGCCCCGACGGGACGCGCCTGCTGTCCGTCTCCCGCGACCAGACCGCACGGATCTGGGACCCCGCGAGCGGCCGCCTCCTGCGCGCCACTCCCTCCGCCGGCCCGGGCTTCACGGGCGGCTGGAGCCCCGACGGCACGCTCGTCCTCGTCGAGGGGTTCGACGGAAGCGCGCCGGGGCTCGCGGTGTGGGACGCGGAGACGGGGACGAGAGTCGACACGATTCCCACCGGCGACCCGCCCGCGAAGTTCGACTACAGCCCGGACGGCCGGCGCCTCGCCGTCGGAACTCTCGGTGGGACGATCGCCATCTGGGACTGGGCTCGCCGTGAGCGGCTCGTCACCCTCCAGGCGAGCGGCCACAGCGAGTTCCGCTGGAGCCCGGACGGCCGCACGCTCGCGGCGACGCAGTCGCTCGTCTCGGCGCCGGCCGTCAAGGTGTTCGCGCTCGACCACGACCTCCTGCTGGAGGTGGCCCGGCGGCGGCTGACCCGGTCGTTCACGCCGGACGAGTGCCGGACGTACCTGCGGACGGACGCGTGCCCGCAGCGCTGACGATGGTGCTCACGTGCTCGCTGGCCCTGGTCGCAGCAGCCGCGGGCGGCGAGCGAGCCGCGCGGACACCGTCTCCGCTCGCGGCTCGTGCCGGCCGGCTGCCGGCACTGACTAGAGTCGCGGCATGCAGCTCACGGAGGCGCAGCGGGCGTTTCTCGCCCAGCCGTTCGTGGGCGTGCTCACCGACCTGCGCCCCGACGGCTCGCCGCATTCGACGGTCGTCTGGGTGGACGTGGACGAGCAGGGCGTGTTCGTCAACACGGCGCACGGGCGCGCGAAGCCCCGCTACATCGCGGCCGACCCGCGCGTCTCGCTCCTCGTCGTCGATCCCGGCGACCCGTACCGCTGGGTCACGCTCAGCGGCACCGCCGAGCTCGTGGACGAGGGCGCGGAGGAGCAGATCGACCGCCTCGCGCAGAAGTACGTCGGCGTCTCGCCCTACCCCTGGCGCAAGCCGGGCGAGCGGCGCGTCACCATCCGGATCACGCCGACGCGGATCGAGAGCCGCGGGCTCGACTGAGTCGCTCTACGCGACGCGCACCGAGTACACCGGCGGCAGCTTCGTGGCGGCGGCGAACCACGTCGCCCCGGCGTCCCCGGAGCCGAACACGTCGCCGGAGGTGGCGCCGAAGTAGAGGCCGAGCGAGCCGCCTTCGCCCTCCCGGTCGAACGCCTGCCGGAGCACGGTCAGGTAGGCGTGCTCGGCGGGGAGGCCGTCGCCGCGGGCG
>DATLYU010000080.1:0-5022 GCA_035574435.1 Gaiellaceae bacterium
TTCCCGCCGACGCCGGACCTCGCCCCGGCGGTGCGGGCGCGGATCGAGGACGAGCGTCCCTCCCGCTGGACGCGCGGCAGGCTGGTCGCGCTCGCAGCGGCGGTCCTCGCCGCCGCGCTGGCCGCCGTGCTCGCCGTGCCGGACGCCCGTTCGACGCTGCGCCGGTGGCTCGGCCTCGGCGGCGTCGAGGTGCAGCTCGTCGACCGCCTGCCCGCCGTCTCCGGGAAGGCACTCGTGACGCTCGGACGTCCGATCGCGCCAGCGCTCGTGCGCGAGGCGGCCACCTTCGGCCTCGTCTACCCCGACGCAGCGCTCGGCGAGCCGGATCGCATCTACATCGCCCGCGACGGCGCCGAGGTGTCGTTCCTGTACGGCCGGCCGGACAGCGTCCGGCTGCTGCTCACCGAGGTGGACGGCAGGCTGGAGCCCGCGTTCGCGAAGAAGCTCGTCGCCACGCGGACACGCGTGGAGGTGCTCCAGGTGGGCGGGGAGCCGGCGCTCTGGATCGAGGGCGCGCCGCACGCGTTCCTCTACCTCGACCGCCGGGGCGCGGTCGTGCCCGGCTCGCTGCGGCTCGCCCGCAACACGCTGATCTGGCAGCGCGGCGACCTCGTCCTGCGCCTCGAGGGCGCGCTCGACCGGGCGAAGGCGCTCGAGGTGGCCGAGCAGCTGCGCTAGGGCCCCCCGGACGAGGGAGGGGTACCCCGTTCGGGCGGGGTACCTCGCGCGAGGGACGCTGTCACTCGGACGAGGGATTGCCGTCACCCGCGGAGCGACTAGAACGAGACGGGGGAGGGGAAGCCGACTGCGGCGCCCGCTCGCGGCGGCGCGGGCGGGCGCGCAGCGGCCGACCCTCGAGGGGGCCCCACCGCCCGTTCACGGCTGCCAGGGCTCGCCTTGCGTGTCCCAGCCGAGCAGCACGTGCTCCGCGACGAGCTCGGCCACGGCCGACGAGAGCTCCGCCGGCGCGTCGCCGTCGACGACGAGCTCGCCGACCGGCTCGCCGCGGTAGAGGATCGGCGTCGCGAGGCGCCGCCGCTCGTCTGGCTCTCCTGCCCAGGGGCCGAGCACGAGCCGGCCGGCCTCGAGGAAGCGGATGCCCGCCCAGGCGACTCCCGGCTCGCGGGCGAGCATGGCGACCACCTCGCGCAGCACGGCGTCGGCGTCCCCGCCGGACTCCGCCACGCGCTCGATCGCCGCCGCGTAGCGCTCGCTCACGCGCTCAGGTCCTCTCCCTCGAAGCCCTGGAGCTGCTCGCGGAGCCCGTCCGGGATGGGGACCGGCCGCCGCGCCGCCCGGTCGACGAGCACGACCGTCTGCGTCGCGGTCGCCATCAGCGTGTCGTCCGGCAGCCGCACCGCGGCCGCCTCGTAGGTGAGGCTCGTGCGCCCGACCCGGACGGCGCGCACGAACACCTCCAGCAGGTCGTCGAACCGTGCCGGGGCGTGGTACTCGACGTGCGAGGCGCGCATCACGAGCTCGGCGCCGCCGACCGCGAGCGGGCCCAGATGCCGGTGGTACTCGACGCGCGCGTGGTCGAAGTAGGGCAGGTAGCGGCCGTAGTAGACGACGCCCTGGGCGTCCGTATCCGAGAACCACACGCGCGTGAGGGCCGAGTACTTGAACGGGGGCTTGCGCCGGGTCACGCGCCCGAGCTCGGGCGCGTCCGCGCCGTTCACCGCTGGATCCCGCCCCGCGCGACGCTCCCGCTCATGCCCGGATGAGCGCGAGCACCTCGTCCCGCTTGCGCTCCATCAGCTCGGGCGAGAGCGCTTCCAGGTTGAGGCGAAGCAGCGGCTCCGTGTTCGAGGGGCGGACGTTGAAGTGCCAGTCGTCGAACTCCACCGAGATCCCGTCCAGGTGCGAGATGCGCGCCCCCTGGGCCGCGTAGCGCTCCTTGAGCTCCTGCAGCTTCAGCGCCACGTCCGCGACCGGGGTGTTGATCTCGCCGGTGAGGAAGAAGCGCTCCCGGTACGGGCGGAGGATCTCGGACAGCGGCCGGCCCCGCTTCGAGAGGAGCTCGACCATGAGCAGGAAGGGGATGACCCCCGAGTCGGCCTGGGAGAAGTCGCGGAAGTAGTAGTGGGCCGACACCTCGCCGGCGAAGGCGGCGCCCTCCTGGCGCATCCGGTGCTTGATGAACGCGTGCCCGACCCGGTTGACGATGGGGATGCCGCCGGCCCGCTCGATCGTCTCCGGGACCGCCCAGCTCGCGCGCACGTCGTAGATGATCTTGGCGCCCGGCTCCTTCTCCAGCACCGCCTCGGCGAGGAGCGCGGTCACGAAGTCGCCGGGGACGAACTCGCCCGCGTCGTCCACGAAGAAGCAGCGGTCGGCGTCGCCGTCGAAGGCGACCCCGAGGTCGGCCCCCTCCTCCCGGGCGCGGCGGACGATGAACTCGCGGTTCTCGGGCAGGAGCGGGTTGGGCTCGTGGTTGGGAAAGGAGCCGTCCAGCTCGAAGAAGCAGCGGACGACGTCGAGCTGCGGCAGGCGGTCGAGCACGGGAGGGAGCATCGCCCCGGCCATCCCGTTCGCCGCGTCCACGACGACGCGCAGGGGGCGGATCGCGTCCGGGTCGACGAAGGAGAGCACCTTGTTCACGAAGCCCGGCCAGACGTCCTCCTCGCGCACCGCGCCCCGGCGGGCTGCCGGCGCGGCGAAGCCGGCGAGCGCCCGCTCACGGATCTCGAGGAGGCCCGACTCGCCCCCGACCGGGAGGGCGCCGCGGCGGACGATCTTCATCCCCGTGTACTCCTTGGGGTTGTGCGAGGCGGTGACGCAGAACCCGCCCTCGAGCCCGAGCTCGCCGACCGCGTAGTAGAGCATCTCCGTCCCTACGAGGCCGATGTCGAGCACGTCCGCGCCCCCGTCCGCGGCGCCCTCGATGGCCGCGCGCGCCATCGCCGGGGAGGAGAGGCGCATGTCGCGCCCGACCGCGATCGTCCGCGGCTCGAAGTGCTCGACGTACGCGCGCCCGATCCGGTACGCGCCGTCCTCGTCCAGCTCCGACGGGTAGATCCCGCGCACGTCGTACGCCTTGAAGACGCCCGGGGCGAGCACGGGGCGATGCTAACCGGGCTGCGGGTGAGCGGGACGGCCTGTGCGGCCCGGATCGTTTCTAGACTCCGGGGATGGAGCGGAAGCTCGCCACGGTCCTCTTCGTCGACCTCGTCGACTCGACGAGGCTCGTCGCGGCCGCCGACCCCGAGGTCGTGCGGCGCCGCGTGCGCGACTTCTTCGAGCGCGTCTCCCGCTGCGTCGAGCGGCACGGGGGGACGGTGGAGAAGTTCGCCGGCGACGCCGTGCTCGCCGCCTTCGGCGTGCCGCGGGCGCACGAGGACGACGCCCAGCGGGCCGCCCGGGCGGCGCTCGCGATCCACCGCGAGGTGGGGGAGCTCGGGCTGCAGGCCCGGATCGGGATCGAGGCGGGAGAGCTCGTCGTCGAGAGCGCCGACTCCACGTTCGCCACCGGGGAGGCGCTCAACGTGGCCGCCCGGCTGCAGCAGGCCGCGCGCCCGGGGGAGATCCTCGTCGGGCCCACGGCGTACCGGCTCGCCGCCGCCTGCCTCGTCGGCGAGGACACGGGGCCGCTCCACCTGAGGGGCATCGACGGGCCGCTCCGCGCCTGGCGCCTCCTCGACGTGCTCGACGGCGGCGGCCGCCCGCTCGGGCCGCGCGCGCCGCTCGTCGGCCGGGAGACGGAGCTCGCGCTGCTCGAGACCACCTTCGCCCGCGTCGTCCGCGACCGGCGGGCGCACCTCTTCACCATTTACGGGGAGCCGGGGATCGGCAAGAGCCGCCTCGCGCGCGAGTTCCTGGAAGGCGTGGAGCGGGCGACGGTGCTCGTCGGGCGGGCGCTCCCCTACGGGGAGAGCGTCACCTACTGGCCGCTCGCGGAGATGGTGAAGGCGGCGGCCGGCATCTCGGACGACGACCCCTTCGAGGAGGCGCTCCGCAAGCTGCGCGAGTGCTGCGTGGAGGAGGTGGCGGACATCCTCGGCCTCGCCTCCGGGCTGATGGAGGCGGTCGAGGGCGAGCGCAGCCCGCAGGAGATCGCCTGGGCGGCGCGCGAGGTCATGCAAGGCCTGGCCGAGGTGCAGCCCCTCGCCCTCCTCTTCGAGGACATCCACTGGGCGGAGGAGCCGCTGCTCGACCTGGTCGAGCACCTGGCCGACTCGGTGCGCGCCCCGCTCCTCATCCTCTGCCTGGCTCGGCCGGAGCTGCTCGAGACGCGCCCCGGGTGGGGCGGGGGCCGCGTCCGCTCGACGGCGATCGAGCTGGAGCCGCTCTCGAAGGAGGAGAGCGACCTGCTCGTGCGCAGGCTGGCGGCGCAGCTCGCGGGGACGAGCGGAGAGGTGCCGCGCCTGCCCCGCGCGGCGCTCGAGCGCGCGGAGGGCAACCCGCTCTTCGTGGAGGAGACGATCCGCATGCTCGTCGAGAGCGGCGACGGCGCCGCCTCCCGCATCCCGGACACCCTGCAGGCGCTCATCGCCGCCCGCATCGACCACCTGCCCCCGTCCGCGAAGGCGCTGCTTCAGCGGGCGGCCGTGATCGGGCGCGTCTTCTGGCGCGGCGCGCTCGAGCACCTCTCCCCGGATGTTCGAGACCTCGGCCGCGGCCTCGACGACCTGCTCCAGCGCGAGTTCCTGCTCCGGGAGGCGCGCTCCTCCATCTCCGGGGAGACCGCCTACCGGTTCAAGCACCTCCTCATCCGCGAGGTCGCGTACGGCGGCCTGGCCAAGCTCGCCCGCGCGCGCCACCACGCCGCCTTCGCGGAGTGGCTCGGGGAGCGGACCGGCGAGGAGCTGGTCGAGATCCGCGCCTACCACCTCGAGGAGGCGGTGGACTACCTGGTCGAGCTCGAGGGCTCGGCGCCGCCGGAGCTCGCCGCGAGCGCCGCCGGCGCCCTGCTGAAGGCGGCCAAGCGCGCGCTCGCGCGCGAGTCGTTCGCGAACGCGCGCCGGCTCGCGCAGCGCGCCCTCGAGCTCAGGCCGAGCCTCCCCGCCCGCTACGTGGCCGCCC
>DATLYU010000081.1:0-6759 GCA_035574435.1 Gaiellaceae bacterium
GACGCGGGCCACGCCGTCGTGCTCGGCTCTCGCGACGCCGGCCGCGCCGCAGCCCTCGCGGACGAGCTGGGCGTGGAGGGAGCCGCCAACGCCGATGCCGTGCGCGGCGCCGACCTCGTCGTCCTCGCCACCAAGGCGGACGCGGCGCTCGAGACCGCGCGCGCGCTCCGCGCCGAGCTCGGCCGGACGCCCGTGCTGTCGGTCGCAGCCGAGCTCCGCTTCGCTCCGGAAGGCGTGCTCCCGACGCCGGAGGCGACCTCGCTCGCGGAGCGCCTGCAGGCCGAGCTCGCGGGCCCGGTGGTGGCCGGGCTGCACTCGCTCGCGGCGTCGAACCTCGCCGGCGAGGGCCTCCCGGACGAGGACGCGTGCGTCTGCGGCGACGACGAGGCCGCGAAGGCGCTCGCGCTCGAGCTCGCGTCCGCGCTCACCGCCGGCCGCGCCGTGGACGCGGGCCCGCTCGCGAGCGCCCGCGCGCTCGAGGGGCTCACGGCCGTGCTCGTGAACGTGAACCGCCGCTACCGGGCGCACGCCGGGATCCGCTTCACCGGCCTGCCGTGAGCGACGAGGTGCGCGTGATCCCGCTGCGCGGGATCCCCGAGCTCGAGGAGGGCGACGACCTCGCGCGCGAGCTCGCAGACGCGGCTGGGCGCGCCGGCGGAATCCGGTCCGGCGACGTGCTCGTCGTCGCGCAGAAGGCGGTGTCCAAGGTGGAGGGCCGCGTGCTCGACCTGGCGGAGGTGGAGCCCTCCCCGCGGGCGCGCGAGCTGGCGGCGGGGGAGGACCCGCGGCGTCTCGAGGTCGTGCTGCGGGAGAGCGCGGCCATCGTGCGCGCGCGACCGCCGCTCGTCATCGCGGAGACGCGGCATGGCTTCGTGTGCGCCTCGGCCGGCGTGGACGCCTCGAACGCCAAGGGGCCGGGCACGCTCGTGCTCCTCCCGCTCGACCCGGACGCCTCGGCCGCCGCGCTCCGCGAGCGGTTGCGCGAGCTCACCGGGGCGGAGGTGGGCGTGATCGTGTCCGACTCCTTCGGGCGGGCCTGGCGGCGGGGCACGACGGACGTCGCGCTCGGCGTGGCCGGGCTGCGGCCGCTGCTCGACCTGCGCGGCGTGCGCGACGCCGCGGGCTACGAGCTGCACGCGACGGAGATCGCGGTCGCGGACGAGATCGCCGGCGCCGCGGAGCTCGTCATGGGCAAGACGCGAGGAGTGCCGGCCGCGCTCGTGCGTGGCGTGGACGCACGCGGCGAGGGCAGCGGCCGCGACCTCCTGCTCCCGCGCGAGCGCGACCTCTTCCGCTGAGTCGCCCGGGGGCAGGAGAAGCGCGGTCCCCGGGGTAGACTCGCTTCGTGCGCAAGTACGCCATCTGGGGCACGGCCACCTCGCCGGCCCACGAGGAGTGGGTGCGGGCGGTCGGCCGCGAGTTCGAGAAGGCCGACTTCGCGCCGGTCGACGACGTCGCGGAGGCCGACTTCGTGCTCAACATGTTCGACCCGGAGCAGCCGAAGGCGTTCCGGCGCTCGTCGCGCGGGACGTACTCGGCAGCCTTCTACGAGCTGCCGGCTGCGCCCGAGGACGTGCTCAAGGAGAGCTACCCCATGCTGGTGCGCACGCTCTCGAACGTCGTGCTCCTGCGCGTGCCCGGCGAGGGCGTCTGGTTCACGACCATGGAGCGAGGGACGTACCGCGTGCCCGACGACGCGCGCGCCATCTACGAGCGGCTCGCGCCGCTCGCCACCTCACGGCTCGTGATCGACAACGAGTGGGTGCCGGACCTGGAGCCGGAGCTGTGGGACGGCGACGAGATCACCGCCGACCTCGCCGCTGCCGGGCGCCGCCTGGACGAGCTCGACCTGCTGCCCTCGCCCTTCCCCGTCGAGGAGTACCTCTCGGGCCGCGACCTGCGCCACGTCATGCGGCTCTACTCGGTGGGTGGGCTCTCGTACGGCAACCTGTCGGCGCGCAAGGACGAGACCCGCTTCTGGATGAGCGCGAGCGGCGTGGACAAGTCGCGGCTCGAGTCCATCGGGCGGGACATCCTCCTGGTCAAGGACTACGACGAGGCGCGGGGCGTGATCGTGCTCAGCGTTCCGCCCGGGATCGAGCCGCGCCGGGTCTCGGTCGACGCGATCGAGCACTGGATGATCTACCAGCGCCACCCCGACGTGGGCGCGATCCTGCACGTCCACGCGTGGATGGAGGGGATCGCGGCCACGGACGTGAACTACCCGTGCGGCACGCACGAGCTCGCCGTCGCCGTGTCCGAGCTCGTGGACCTCGAGCCCGACCCCGCGCACGCGGTCATCGGGCTGCGCAACCACGGCATCACGTGCACGGGCGAGAGCCTGTCGGAGATCCTCGACCGCGTCGCGCCGAAGGTCCTCCGTCAGGTCCCCATGACCTAGGCAGGTCGCAGCCGCAGCGCGGTCACGAGCGCGAGCAGCGGCCCGACGGCCGCGTCGTTCACGACGCACCACGTGCACAGGGCGTCGATGACGAAGAGCTGCACGGCGAGCAGGAAGAGCCCGAACACGAGGCCGACGAGCGCGAGGGCCGCGGCGCCGAGGCGCGCGAGCGGGACGTCCCAGGCGACGAGCGCGAGCACGGCCAGGTACGAAACGAGCCCGAGCAGCGCGACGGGCACGCCTGCGAGCTCCGCGTAGGCGGACTCCTGCACGGTCTCGCACCCCTCGGCAACCACGCACACGACCGACGTGTCGGCGAAGTGCGACCAGGTCAGGTACGCGGCGACGGCCGCACCCGCGATCGCGATCGCCGCAGCGGACGCTCGCAGGCTGCGGTCGGTCACCCGCGCAGCGCGTCATCGAGCACGGCCCGGAACTGGGCCGGCTCGAGCCCGAGCTGGACGGCGTACGGCTCCGCGCGACCGATCCGGACGATGAACGTCGGAGTGCCGGGGATGCCAGCCGACTGCGCGGCTGCCGCGGCCTCGTCGGCGGCCCGGGCGAGGCGCTCGCTGGCCGCGTCCGCGAAGAGGCGCTCGACGTCGAGTCCCGCGATCTGCGCTCCCAGCCGGCGGACCAGGTCGTCGGTCACCCAGCCGGCGTTCTCGTCGCCCTGGTGGCGGTAGAGCAGCTCCTGGAGCTCCCAGAGCCGGTCCTGCTCGGCGGCGGCGAGGAGGTACCGGGTCGCCTCGAAGCTGTCGGGCCCGAGGAACGGGTACGCGCGGAACTCGAGGCGTACCTTCCCGGTCCGGACGTACTCCTCGACGAGGGTCGGCAGCACGCGCTCGGCGTACGCGCGGCAGGCCGGGCACTGCGGGTCGGCGTACTCGACGAGCGTGACCCGCGCGCCCGGAGACCCGAGGAACGTGCCCTGCTGCGGGATCCCGGCGAAGCCGACGAGCGGCCGGTCGGGAGCGGGCGCAGGATCGCTCTCGTCGCGGAGCAGCAGCGCGCCGGCGATCAGCGCGGCCGCCACGGCGAGCGCGGCGGCCAGCGCGACCAGGATCGTCCGCCCGGCCAGAGGCGATGCAGCCTCGGGACGCCGCTTCGGCACCGAGGCGCTCACGTCGCCACGCGCTCGCGCGGCCGAAGGTCGGCCTGGACGGCGACGACGCCCGGCACCCGCGCCACGAACACGGGCAGCAGCTCCGCGTCGGCCTCGCTCTCCACGGTTCCCTCGAGCACGACCGCGCCGCCCTCCACGCGCACGCTCACGGAGCCGGGCTCCAGCCAGAGGATGCGGCGGATGATGTCCTCGCGGATCTCGCGCTCGATCTCGGCGTCCGTGCGTGTGAACGCGCGGACGATGTCGGCGCGCGTGAGGATGCCCACCAGCTTCCCGTCGTCGACGACGGGCAGGCGGTTCACGGACTCGGCCACCATCAGGGAGGCCGCCTCGTGTACCGGCCGGTCCGCATCGATCGTGATCGCGGGAGAGCTCATCGCCTCGCCCACTGTCCGGGCGTGGAGCTTCTCCTCGCGGCCGGGCTCGGGCTCGAGCAGCCAGCCGAGGAGCCCTCTGCGCCCGGGGTCGCCGCTCGCGCGCACGACGATGTCGGCCTCCGAGAGCACGCCCACCACGGTGCCTGCCTCGTCCACGACCGGCACGCCGGAGATGCCTCGCTCCGCAAGCAGCGCGGCCGCCTCCTTGAGCGACGTTCCCGGCGTCACCGTGGCGACGTCGGGCGTCATGAGCTCTCTCACCTTCATCGCTCGCTCCTTTCGGTTCCCTTGCAGGCTCGTCCACGGCGGTCCCGCCGGCATCCGCGAGCACCCCGAACCGGGATTCGGGTTTCCCGCCCTGGGTAGGGTGCGCCGGTGCCCGGATCGGAGCTCTGGCTCGTCTTCCTCGCCGCGCTCGCCACTGCGCTCGCGACCGGGCTGGGAGCGGCTCCGCTCGCGCTCGAGCGGGTCAGCGGCCGCCGCGCGCTCGGGATCGCGAACTCGCTCGCGGGCGGCGTGATGCTCGGCGCGAGCGTGGCGCTCGTCCTGGAGGGCGCCGACCGCAGCCCCTGGCGAACCGCGGTCGGGATCGCCGCCGGCGTCCTCTTCATCGCGGTCGCGTCGCGCTCCCTGCACGGCTCGCACCGCGAGCTCGTGGTCGGATCGCTGCGCGGGCAGGACGCCGTCAAGGCGGTCCTGATCGTGTCCGTGATGACCGTGCACTCGGTCGCCGAGGGCGTTGGCGTCGGCGCCGCGTTCGGAGGAGGCGAGACGCTCGGCCTCCTCATCGCGGTTGCCATCGCCGTGCACAACATCCCCGAAGGGCTCGCCATCAGCCTCGTGCTCGTGCCGCGGGGGACGCGGGTTCGCACGGCGGCCGCCTGGAGCGTCTTCTCGAGCCTGCCGCAGCCCCTGCTGGCGATCCCGGCCTTCCTGTTCGTGGAGCAGTTCGAGGGCGTGCTGCCCGCCGCGCTCGGGTTCGCCGCGGGCGCGATGGCCTGGATGGTGGTGCGGGAGCTGCTTCCCGAGGCGCTCGAGCAGGCGTCCCGGCGCGCCGTCGCGGTGACCACGGCGGTGTCGTTCGCCGCCATGCTGGTCTTCCAGGCGCTCCTGCTCTGATTACACCGACCGTTACACCCGCCGTGCAATGGCCGTCCCTCGAACGAGGGAGTAGCGTCGTGCCATGATCGACTTGGCCACGGAGAAGCGGGCGACGCCGATTACGCGCCGCCAGCGCGAGGTGGTCGCTCTGATCGCTGCCGGCTGCTCGAACGACGAAGTCGGGGCACGGCTCGGGATCTCGCCGCGGACGGCCAAGGCCCACGCCGACGTCCTGCGCCAGAAGCTCGGCGTCCGGCGCCGGCGGCAGATCCCCATCGCGTTCCGTCTCGTCACCGGCGAGGACCCCCTCTCCGGCGAGCCGCGCTGGCAGCTCGGAGCGCCGCCTTCTCGTTGACGCGGACGCCCGTGGCGTACATGCGTCGCGGGCGTCCACCTTCGTTCCGGGAGTGGTAGGGTCGAGCCCCTCGATCAGGTGACTGACGTCACGAGATGGCGACCGCGACACCTCGCAAGCGCATCCTGCGCAGCCGCATCATCGAGCGGCCGCGGCTGTACGCCATGCTCGACGCGTCTTCGGCGCGCGTCAGGACGCTGATCGCCCCCGCCGGCTACGGCAAGACGACGCTCGCGGAGCAGTGGACGAGGCGCGACGGTCGTCTGCCGGCCTGGTTCACGGCGCGGCGCGCGTCTGCGGACGTCGCGGCGTTGGCGCTCGGCATCGCACAGAGCGCGACGGTCTTGGTTCCGGATTGCGACGCGAGGCTGCGGCAGCACCTCCGTGCCGTCCCCGCTGCCGGCGAGCATCCGGAGATCCTGGCCGAGATCGTGGGCGAGGACCTGGCCTCGTGGCCCGCCGAAGGGTGGCTGGTCGTGGACGAGTACCAGGAGCTCGCGCGGTCCGCAGAGTCCGAGCGGTTCGTCGCAGCGCTGGCGGCGAACTCCCCCGTGCAGATGCTCATCGCGGGGCGCCAGCGCCCGTCCTGGATCTCGCGGCGAAGCCTGCTCTACGGCCAGTACCTGGAGCTGAACCAGATGGCGCTCGCGATGGACAGCACCGAGGCGGAGGAGGTGCTCGCCGGCCGGAGCTTCCAGTCGGCGGCCGGGCTGGTCGCGCTCGCGAACGGCTGGCCGGCCGTGATCGGGCTCGCGTCCGTTCTCCCGGACGAGCTCGAGGACGATGCCGAGATCCCGGAGTCGCTCTACCGCTTCTTCGCGGACGAGGTCTTCAGCGCTCTCGGCGACGGTATCCGTGCAGGACTCGCGACGCTCGCCGTGGCGCCCGTGCTGGACGAGGAGCTCGCGGTCTCGCTTCTGGGCGACGAGGGTGCGGAGATCGTGTGCACGACGGGTCTCGACGTCGGCATCCTCGTCGAGCGCGGCGAGCAGCTCGATCTCCATCCGCTCGCTCGTACCCTGCTCGCCGAGCGCGGCGAGCTTGCGACGAGCCTGCCCGTCGCGGTCGCCGCCGAGCGCTCGCTGGAGCACTACCGCGCTCGGCGGGACTGGGATGCTGCTTTCGAGCTCATCGCACGCCACGGTCCGCTCGAGGAGCTCGAGGCGGTGCTGCTCGAAGCGCTGGACGAGCTCCTGGACACGGCGCGGCTCTCCACGCTCGAGACCTGGTGCGAGCTGGCGTCCGAGAATGGCGTGGACGGCCCCGGGTTCGCGCTTGCCCGCGCCGAGCTCGGCCTCCGAACGGGGCGCCACGCCGAGGCGCAGGCCTACGCCGAGTCGGTCGCCGAGACCGGCCCGCCCGAGCTCGTCTTCCGAGCACTGTCGCTCGCCGGCCGCGC
>DATLYU010000082.1:0-10689 GCA_035574435.1 Gaiellaceae bacterium
CAAGCAGGCGCTGCTCGTGGCCCGTGGGCGCGGCGGCCCGCAGGCGCTGACCGCGCGCGAGGCGCTGTGGCTGGGAACGCGCGGCGGAGCCGCGGTGCTCGGGCGGGAGGACGTCGGCTCGCTGGAGCCGGGGAAGTGCGCCGACCTCGCCGTCTGGCGGCTCGACCGCCTCGAGCTGGCCGGCGCGGCGGACCCGGTGCACGGCCTCGTCCTCTCGGCTCCGCACCGCGTGGATCGCCTGCTCGTTGGCGGCGAGGAGGTCGTGCGCGACGGGCGCCTCGTCCGGGCGGACGAGGAGGCGATCGCGCGCGAGCAGCGCGCGCAGGCGCAAAGATTCGCCCTGTGAGCGCTTCCCTCTCCACGCACGTGCTGGACACGGCGAGCGGGACGCCGGCCGCAGGGGTGCGCGTCGAGCTGGCGCGCGGCCGCGACGTGGTGGCGGCCGGCGAGACGGACGCCGACGGGCGCATCCGCGAGCTCGCGAGCGGCCTCGAGCCGGGCCGCTATGCGCTCGTGTTCTGGCCGCCCTCGCCGTTCTTCACCCGGGTCGAGCTCGAGCTCGAGCTCGGCGACGGCCACCACCACGTCCCGCTGCTCGTCTCCCCGTACGGATGCGCGAGCTACCGCGGAGGCTGAGCGTCGAGGAGCTCGCGGAGCTCTTCGAGGGCCGCACGCGCCTCGTCCAGCGTCTCGCCGAGCTCGAGGACCCCCTCGGCCGCGCCGAGCAGGCCGTGGCCGCGCTGAGCGACGAGGAGAAGGTGGAGGCGCTCTCGGCCCATCCCGCGATCGGCGCGCGCGCCGGGCTCTCGGCGCGCTCCGCGGCCGAGCAGGGCGCCGACGCCGACCCAGCCGTCCTCTCCGAGCTCCGCTACCTGAACCAGGTGTACGAGGAGAAGTTCGGCTTCCGCTTCGTCGTGTTCGTGAACCGCCGCTCGAAGCGCGAGCTCCTGGAGGTGCTGCGCGCGCGCATCGGGAACACGCGCGACCAGGAGCTCGCGACGGGATGCCGCGAGCTCGTCGCGATCGCGAGGGACCGGTGGACCCGTACCTGAGGGACGTCCTCGACGTCCTCCTGCGCCTCCTGCACGTGACCGCCGGGATCGCGTGGATCGGTGCGTCCTTCTACTTCGTCCGCCTCGACCTCTCCCTCCGCCCCCCGCGCCGGGCCGAGGACGCGCAGGCGGGCGTGGCCGGCGAGTTCTGGGGCGTGCACGGCGGGGGCCTCTACCACTCCCAGAAGTACCGGCTCGCCCCCGCGGAGATGCCAGAGCCGCTGCACTGGTTCAAGTGGGAGGCGTACACGACGTGGCTCTCCGGCTTCGCCCTGCTCGTCGTCCTCTACTACGCGGACGCGAGCACGCGACTCGTCGACCCGGAGGTGGCCGAGCTCGGCGAGTGGTCGGCGATCGGGCTCAGCGTCACGGGCCTGGCGCTGGCCTGGCTCGTGTACGACGCGCTCTGCCGCACGGTCGGCGGGCGGAGCGAGGCGGCGCTCGCCGTCGTCGGCGTCGGCCTCGTCGCGCTGGCCGCATGGGGCGCGGGCGAGCTCTTCGCCGCCCGGGCGGCCTACCTGCAGGTGGGCGCGATGCTGGGGACGATCATGGCCGCGAACGTCCTCGGGGTCGTCATCCCCGCCCACCGCAAGCTCGTCGCTGCGCTGGAGGCGGGACGAGAGCCGGACCCGGAGCCGCTGCTCGAGGCGAAGCGCCGCTCCGTGCACAACAACTACCTGACCCTGCCCGTGCTCGTCACGATGCTCGTCGGGCACTCCGCATTCGTCTTCGCCGCCGACCACGCCTGGCTCGTCTTCGTCGCGATCGCGGTGCTCGCGGCGCTCGTGCGCGTCTTCTTCAACCGCTGGCACGCGGGACGCCGCTCGTGGTGGATCCCGATCGCGACCGGCCTCGCCGTCGCGGCGCTCGCCCTCTGGCTGCGGCCGGAGGAGGCGGGCTCCGACGTGTCCGGGCCCGTCTCGATCGAGCAGGTCGCGCCCGTGATCGCCGAGCGCTGCGCCGGATGCCACTCGGGCGCCTCGGCGCCGCTCGGGGTTCGGCTGGAGACGCGCGCCCAGATCGAGGCGCGCGCGGCGGACATCGAGCGCCAGGCCGTGCTCACGCGCGCCATGCCGCCGGGAAACGCGACGGGCCTGACCGAGGAGGAGCGGGGCCTGCTCGCGGCCTGGATCGCCTCGGAGCGGTAGCGCCCCCGGTGCCTTGCGTGCATGCGCCGGATGTCGCATGATCGACCGAGCGGCTGTCCCAAACCGGAAGGAGGCCGACATGCCCCTCTTCATGATCGAGTTCGGGTACACGCCGGAGGCGTGGGCCGGGCTGATCAAGAGCCCCGAGAACCGCGAGGAGACCGTCCGGCGGATCCTCGAGGAGTCCGGCTGCAAGCTGCACAACCTGTGGTACGCGTTCGGGGAGAACGACGGCTTCGCGGTCTTCGAGGCTCCCGACCAGACGACCGCGGGAGCGCTCGCGGTCGCGATCACCTCGAGCGGGGCGTTCCGCAAGTTCGAGACGCACCTCCTCATCACGCAGAGCGAGATGCTCGAGGCGCTCGAGCGGGCAGGCGAGGTGGCGTACGCCGCGCCGGGCGCGGCCGTCACGGCCTGACTGGGCGGCAGGAGCCGGGGCGGCCCGGCTCCTGCCGTATACATTCCGGCCCGTGCTCGAGATCCGCGCCGGAGGCTTCGACCTCGTCGCCCGCCTCGAGGAGGAGGCGGCGCCGCGGACGGTCGAAGCGTTCCGGCGGCTGCTGCCCCTCGACTCGCAGATCATCCACGTGCGCTGGTCGGGCGAGGGCGGCTGGATCCCGATGGGCGACCTCGACGTCGGCGTCGGGCCGGAGAACGCGACGAGCTACCCGAGCCCGGGGGAGCTCGTCCTCTACCCGGGAGGCGTGAGCGAGACGGAGCTGCTGCTCGCGTACGGCTACGTGAGCTTCGCGAGCAAGGCCGGCCCGCTCGCGGGCAACCACTTCGCGACCGTCGTCGAGGGCCACGAGCATCTGCGCGAGCTCGGGCGCAGGATGCTCTGGGAGGGCGCGCAGGAGATCTCGTTCAGGGAAGGCTCGACTCTGCTCGTCCGATGAGCCGCACAGGGTTCGTCGCGGTGGCCGGCACCGTGGCCTTCCTCGGCGGGTCGGCGCAGGGGGGAGTGGGCGCCTGGGGACCGGCCCACGGCCCCGAAGGAGGGTCCGTGTGGGCGATCGCCGTGGATCCGCAGCGTCCGCGGACGGTCTACGCCAGCACCTCGACGGGAGTCTTCAGGACCACGGACGGCGGCAGACGCTGGGCGCGCGCGAGTCGAGGCCTCGCCACCCGTCGCGGCGGCCCGCTTGCCGTCGACCCGAAGACGCCGCAGACGGTCTACGGCGGTACCGAGCAGGGCGTCTTCAAGACCACGGACGGAGGCCGGAGCTGGGCCCGCGCCGGCCACGGCCTCGAGGCTCGGCGCGTCTTCTCGCTGGCCATCGACCCCGAGACGCCGTCGATCGTGTACGCGGGCGCGGGAGACAGGGTCTTCAAGACGTCGAACGCCGGGCGCGGCTGGACAGTGCTGCGCGGGCCGCCCCCGGCGACGGGTGGATGGGTGCTCGCGGTTGCTCCGCGGAGCACGAGTGTCGTCTACGCGGCGGCGCAGGAGCACGGCGTCTTCAAGACCACGGACGCAGGCCGGAGCTGGCGGCCGGCGGGCCGCGGCCTGCCCGTCGGATCGGCGATGCCGGGGCTCGCGCTCGCAGTCGACCCGCGACGTACGCAGACGGTCTACGCAGTGCTCGGAGGCAAGGTCTTCAGGACGACGACCGGCGGCCGGAGCTGGAGCCCGCTCGAGGGTCTTCCGCTGCAGGTCTTCACCCTCGTCGTCGACCCGCAGCGCACGAAGACCCTGTACGCGGCGACGGGAGGCTGGGCGGTGGCCAAGAGCACCGACGGCGGCGAGAGCTGGCGCTCCCTCTCGGGAGGTCTGCGCGGCAAGTCGCTCCTCTACGTCGGCGCGGTCGCCGTCGACCCTCGCAACCCGAGCGTCGTGTACGCGGGGCCTCGTGGCAACGGGATCCTGAAGAGCACGGACGGCGGGCAGACTTGGAGCCCGAGGTCGCGCGGCCTGACCGCGAGCGACGTCCTCGCTCTGGCGATCGACCCGCGGAGCCCGGCGGCCGCGGTCGTCTACGCGGGCACCCGCGGCGGTGAGGTCTTCACGAGCCGGGACGGCGGGCGGAGCTGGACCGCCTCCGGCATCGGCGCCTACGACGTGTTCGCGTTCGCGATCGACCCGCGAAACCCGGCGACGGTGTATGCCGGCGCGGACGCGGGGATCTTCAAGAGCACGGACGGAGGTCGGACCTGGCGCTCCACGTCCGGACCGGAGGGCGCCGCGCTCGCCGTCGATCCGACGAGCCCGGAGACCGTGTACGCCGGTAGCGGCCATGCCGGCAGAGGCGTGTTCAAGACGATGGACGGCGGGCAGACCTGGAGCCCGTCGGCGGGAGGCCTGCCGCCATCCCCCTCCGTGTGGGCGCTCGCCGTCAACCCGCGGGATCCCACGACTCTGTACGCGGGCACGGCCAACGGCGTCTTCAAGACGACAGACGGCGGGCAGGCGTGGAGCGCGAGCTCGAGCGGCCTGCCGCCAGGCGCCTCCGTCTGGTCGCTCGCCATCGATCCGGTGACGCCGCGGACCGTCTACGCGGCCGCGTTCCCCCGGATCTTCAAGAGCACGGACGGCGGGCAAACCTGGAGCGCCACGTCGAGCGGCCTGGCGGGCGAGGCGTGGAGGATCGCCGTCGATCCCGCGGACCCGCGGGTCGTCTATGCGGGCACGCTCGACAGCGGCGTCTTCAGGAGCACGAACGGGGGGAGGAGCTGGCTGCCGTTCAACCGAGGCCTCGGGATCCTGAGCGTCGCATCCCTCGCCGTGAGCGCGAACGGAAAGGCGCTCTACGCAGGCACGTCGGGCGCAGGCGTCTTCGAGTACCGGCTTCCCTCGTAGCGGGCAAGCCGCACGAGGGCCGCCGTCAGCACCTCGATCGCGAGCGCGACGTCCTCCTCGCTCGACTCCTCCTCCGGGCAGTGGCTGACCCCGCCGGCCAGGCTGCGCACGAAGAGCATGGAGGCGTCCACGCCGGCGGCGGCGAGGATGCCCGCGTCGTGGCCGGCGCCGGACGGGAGCTCGACGAGCTCGACCCCGGCTGTGCGCACGGAGGCGGCGAGGGCGTCCCGCGCCCGGCCTGCGAGCAGGACCGGCTCGACGCGCTGAGTCGGGACGAACCCGATCGCGCCGATCAGCTCGTCGAGCGTCCCCGCCTCGGGCGCGCGGACGTCCAGGCTCAGGCGTACTCGCGAGGGGATCACGTTCACCGCGCCCGGCTCGACGTCGAGGCGGCCGACGGTCGCCACCGCGCCGGGTAGCGCGAGCGCCGCGTCGCGGACGCGCAGCACCTCCGCCGCCGCCGCCACGAGGGCGTCCTCGCGCCCGGCCATCGGGGTCGTCCCCGCGTGGCCCGGCCGCCCCACGACGACGAGCTCTCCGCGGGCGTAGCCGACGATCCCGGTGACGACCCCGAGCGGGACGCCGCGCTCGGCGAGCACCGGCCCCTGCTCCACGTGCAGCTCGAGGAACGCGCGCGGCAGCGGGCCGCCCGCAGCCACGAGCGCGCGGCTGCCGACGCAGCCCACCTCCTCCCCGCGGAAGACGACGACCGAGCCGGCGCGCGCCCGCTCGACCGCCTCGAGCGCCGCGACCACGCCGAGCGCCCCGTCGAACCTGCCTCCGCGCGGCACCGTGTCCAGATGCGACCCCGCCCACACCGGACCTGTCCCGGGGTCTGTCCCCGGGACATGTCCGAAGAGGTTCCCGTGGCGGTCGACCTCGACCTCGAGCCCCGCCTCCCGCATCCACTCCGCGGCGAGCGCGTGCGCCTCGTCCTCGGCCGGGGAGCCGTGCGGACGGTTCGCCCCGGGCCCGCCCCCGATCGCGTACAGCGCGTCCAGGCGCTCGAAGACGCGGGACATCGAAGCGGACACTAGACGCCTGGGCGGCGCCGCGGCGCGTGCCGGCCGCAAGGCGGCCTGGTCCTCCTTCGGACGGGCGTCGGGAGGGTCGGGCGTCACGACACTAGTGCGCCTGCAGTGGCCGGAGGGCGACCCAGCCGGCGAGCGGGACGAGCGCCGCAGTCAGGAACCCCACCTCCCAGGAGGTCGCCGACACGACCGCCGCGAACGCGATGGGCGCGGCCACGCCGACGGCGGACAGCGCCGTCTGCTGGAGCCCGATCGCGGCTCCGCTCCGGCGGGCCCCCGCGAGCTCGGCCGCGGCCGCGAAGGAGAGGCCGTTCCACGCCATGGTCAGCCCTCCCGCGGCGGCGAGCGCGGCGACCAGGAGCGCGACCGGGCCACCGGCCAGCGCGGCGGTCAGGAACAGGCTCGCGCTCACCGCCAGCCCGAGCCGGCGCAGGGGACGGACGCGCGAGCCGACCACGTCCGACCAGCGGCCCGCCCCGAGCCGGAGCCCGACGGCGAGGACCTGGGACACGGCGAGGACGAGCGCCGCCCGCCCGTCCGAGAAGCCGTGCTCGTCGTGCAGGAAGACGACGGCGAAGCCCAGCACCACCGCCTGGGCGTACAGGTACAGACCGCTGCCCGCGCACAGCCGCCAGAGGCGGCCGTCCGCGAGCGTGCCCAGCACCGTGGAGGCCTCCACGCCGTCCGCGGGCTCGCGCGCGCGCAGGAGCACCGCCCCGGACACGGCGCCGGCCGCGCACAGGCCGCCGAGGAAGAGGAACGCCGCGTCCGAGCCGCCCGCCTCCGCGATCGGCGGCACTGCCAGGGCGCCCACGAGCCCGCCGAGCGGGATCGCGGTCTGCCGGATGCCGAGCGCGAGCCCCCGCTCGCCGGCGGGGAACCAGTGCATCACCGCGCGGCCGCTGGCCGAGTTCACGCTCGAGCCCGCCGCGCCGGCGAGGGCGAGCAGAACCAGGAGCGAGGCCAGCCCCGGGGCGTAGGCGACCGCGACCAGGCAGGCCGCGCAGACGGCGAGCCCGAGCGCGAGCACCGCCCGCTCCCCGTAGCGGTCGGCCGCGAGCCCCCAGGGGAGGAGCGTGAGCGTGGACCCGATCCACGCCGCCGCCAGCACGAGACCGAGCTCGCCGAGCGAGAGGCCGAGCTCGTCCCGCAGCACGGGAGCGAGCACGGGCAGGCCGGTGACGAAGAGCGCGGCCGCGCACGCCGCCGCGGCCGTCCCGCCGGCGAGCACCACCCAGCGGTAGCGGTCGCGCTCTACAGGCCGAAGGGGTTGATCGCGCGCGATCCCGTGTTAACGAGCACGCTCTTCGTCTCCAGGTACAGCTCGAGCGTCTCCAGGCCGAGCTCGCGCCCGAAGCCGGACTGCTTGTAGCCGCCGAAGGGGATCCCGGGGAAGGCGGTGTACGGCATGTTGATCCCCACCGTGCCGGCCTTGATGCGCGCCGCGAGCCGGTGGCCGCGCGCCGGATCTCCCGTCCAGACGGTCGCGAAGAGCCCGTAGCGGACGTCGTTCGCGATCCGCACCGCGTCCGCCTCGTCCGCGAACGGGATCACGGTCACGACCGGCCCGAACACCTCCTCCTGCGCGATCTCGAGGTCGTTGCGCCCGGCCGCCACGACGGTCGGCGGGTAGAACGCGCCCGACCCGTCCGGAACCCGGCCGCCCGTCACGACCTCCGCGCCCTGGGCGGCGCCGCGCTCGACGAAGCCGTGCACGCGCTCGCGGTGCGCGGGCGAGATGAGCGAGCCCATCTGCGTCTCCGGATCGAGGGGGTCGCCCACCCTGATCGCCTGCGCGTACTCGCTCATCCGCGTCACGACCTCGTCGTACAGGCCCTCCTCGACGAGCAGCCGCGAGCGGGCCTCGCAGCTCTGGCCGGCGGCGTAGAAGATCGCCCACGCCGAGCTCGGGAGCGCGCTCTCCAGGTCGGCGTCCGCGAAGACGAGGTTCGGGCTCTTGCCGCCGAGCTCGAGCGTGACGCGCTTCACAGGGTCGGAGGCGAGCCGCATGATCTCCCCGCCCGTGCGCGTGGAGCCGGTGAAGGCGACCTTGTCCACCCCGGGATGGCGCACGAGGTAGGCCCCCGTCGTCGGCCCGTCGCCGGGGACGACGTTCACGACGCCGGCCGGGAACCCGACCTCGGCCGCGAGCTCCGCGAGCCGGACGGCGGTCAGCGGGGTCTGCGGGTCGGGCTTGAGGACGACGGTGCACCCTGCGGCGAGCGCGGGCGCGAGCTTCCAGGTGGCCATCATCAGCGGGTAGTTCCAGGGCACGATCTGCCCGGCCACGCCGACGGGCTCCTTCAGGGAGTAGAAGAGAAGCGAGCCGCCGATCGGGTTGGAGCGTCCGCCGATGGACGCGATCGCGGAGGCGTAGAAGCGGAAGTTCTCGACCGCTTGGTGGAGCTCCGCCTTCACCGAGGAGATCGCCTTGCCGACGTTTCGGGCCTCGAGCTCGGCGAGCTCGGCCCTGTTCGCCGCGATCGCGTCGGCGAGCGCGTGCAGCAGGCGCGCCCTCTCGGTTGCCGGCGTCTTGCCCCAGTCGGCCCCAAGCGCGGCGCGCGCTGCCTCCACCGCACGATCCACGTCGGCCTCGCCGGCCATGGCCGCCCGCGCGAGCGGCTCGCCGCTCGCCGGCTCCCGGAGCTCGCGCACCTCGCCCGACGCGGGCTCGACGAGCTCCCCGCCGATGAACAGCCCGTACTCGCGGTCGGTGGCGACGGCCATGCCCGGAATCTACCCCCGATCGCGCTCGAACAACGCGGCGACGCCCTGGCCGACGCCGACGCAGAGCGTGGCCAGCCCGTAGCGACCTCCGCGGCGGCGGAGCTCGTGCAGGAGCGAGACGACGAGGCGGGCGCCGCTCATGCCCAGGGGGTGCCCGAGCGCGATCGCGCCCCCGTTCACGTTCACGCGCTCCTCGTCCAGGCCCAGCTCGCGAATCACCGCCAGGCTCTGCGAGGCGAACGCCTCGTTCAGCTCCACGAGGTCGAGAGCGCCGACGTCGAGACCGACGCGCCCGAGCAGCTTGCGCACCGCCGGCACAGGCCCGATGCCCATGACGCGCGGGTCCACGCCCGCGACCGCGGAGGCGACGAAGGCGCCGAGCGGCGCCCGCCCGAGCTCGCGCGCGCGCTCCTCGCTCGCGACCACGAGCGCGGCGGCGCCGTCGTTGAGGCCGCTCGCGTTCCCGGCCGTCACCGTCCCGCCCGGGCGGAAGGCCGGCTTCAGGCCGGCGAGCGCCTCGGGGGTCGTCTGCGGGCGCGGGTGCTCGTCCACCGCGACCTCCCCCACGGGGACGATCTCGTCGGCGAAGCGCCCCGCCTCCTGCGCGGCCGCCCAGCGCTGCTGCGAGCGCAGCGCGAAGGCGTCCTGGTCCTCGCGGGACACCCTCCAGCGCTCGGCCACGTTCTCCCCTGTCTCGCCCATGGACTCGAGCGGGAAGAGCTCCTCGAGCCGTGGGTTCGGGAAGCGCCAGCCGAGGGTCGTGTCCCACGCCGTCCGGTTGCCGCGCGCGAACGCGCTCTCGGGCTTGGCGAGCACGAGCGGCGCCCGGCTCATGGACTCGACGCCCCCCGCGACGACGACGTCCGCGTCACCGACCTGGATCGCATGGCAGGCGGACACGACCGCCGACAGGCCCGACGCGCACAGGCGGTTGACGGTGACCCCTGCCACCGAGTCGGGCAGCCCGGCGAGGAGCGCGGCCATGCGGGCGACGTTCCGGTTGTCCTCCCCGGCCTGGTTCGCGCAGCCGAGGTGCACGTCGTCGATGCTCGAAGGAGCGACGCCTGCGCGCTCGACGGCCGCGGCGATCGCGACCGCCGCCAGGTCGTCGGGCCGCACGCCGGCGAGCGCGCCGGCGTAGCGGCCAACCGGCGTGCGAACCGCGGAGAGGACGACGGCTCGGCGCATCGCGCGCGAGGCTAGCGCACGAAGTCGATCTGGACGGGCGCGGGGAACGCCCCGAGCGCCTCGCCCCGCCGGAGGAGCTCGGTCACCGCCTGACGGCCCTCGTCGCCGTAGTCGCGGGTCAGCTCGTTCACGTACATGGAGACGAAGCGGTCCGCGACCGCCGCGTCGATCCCGCGCCCGAACTGGAGCGCGTACTCGAGCGCCTCGGCACGGTGGTCGAGGCCGCACTGGATCGCCTCCGCGAGCACCCCGGACACGTCCTCGAGCACGCGGGGGCCGAGGTCGCGGCGGGCGACGTTCACGCCCAGCGGGAGGGGCAGCCCGGTCTCGAGCAGCCACCACTCGCCGAGGTCGAGCACCTTCACGAGGCCGTAGTCCTCGAAGGTGAGCTGGCCCTCGTGGATGAGGAGGCCCGCCTCCGCGCGGCCCTCGGCGACCTCGGCAGGGATCTCCGCGAACGGCAGCTCGCGATAGCGCACGTCGCCGAGGACGAGGCGCAGCGCAAGGAACGCGGTCGTCAGCGCGCCGGGAACGACGATCTCGAGGCCGGCGAGCTCCGACCGCGAGAGCGCCCTGCGCGCGACGACGATCGGACCGTACCCCGCGCCGATGCTCGCGCCGTGGGGCAGCAGCGCGTAGTCCTCCTGGACGAAGGGGTACGCGGCGAGGGAGATCGCCGTCACCTCGAGCCGCCCCGCGCGCGCCCACTGGTTCAGCGTCTGGATGTCGGCGAGCACCTGCTCGAA
>DATLYU010000083.1:0-14693 GCA_035574435.1 Gaiellaceae bacterium
GGCGCCGCTACGACGTCGAGCACCGGCGCGCGCGCGTGCTCGTGATCGGGGGCGGGCGCTCGGGGCGCACGGCCGCGCTCGCGGCCGCGACCCGCGGCCCCGGCGTCGTCCTGGTCGACGAGAGCCGGGCGCTCGCCGGCACCGTCCTCGAAGGGGTGGAGGTGCTCGCGCCCGCCCGCGCGCTCGGGATCTGGGAGGGCAACCTCGTCGCGGTGGATGCGGGGACGGTCCTGTACCGCTTCCGGGCGGAGCGGATCGTCGTCGCCACCGGCGCGCTCGAGCAGCCGCTCGTCTTCCCCGGCAACGACCTCGTCGGCGTGATGCTGCCGGGCGGCGCCCGCCGGCTGCTGCGCGACTTCTCCCTCCTTCCGGGCCGGCGGGCGGTCGTGCTCGCCGCCGACGAGCGCGCTCTCGAGGTGGCGGAGGAGCTGCGCGAGGCGGGCGTGGCCGTCCCGCGCGCGCTCGACCTGCGCGAGTCGCCGCTCGCCCGGATCGAGGCGGAGGGCAGCCGCGGCCGGCTGCGCGCAGTCTCGCTGGACGGCCGCCGGGTCGAGTGCGACCTGCTCGTGGCCTCGGCCGGCCGCCAGCCCGCCTACGCGCTGCTCGCGCAGGCGGGGGCGCGGGTCGAGTACGACGCGACCCGCGGCGTGTTCGTCCCCGGCGAGCTGCCCGCGGGCGTCGAGGCCGTGGGCTCGGTGACGGGCGAGGGCTGCGGCACCGTGTACCCCGAGCGGGCCGGTCACGGGAAGGGCAAGTGCTTCGTCTGCATCTGCGAGGACGTGACCACGAAGGACGTCGACCGTGCGATCGAGGAGGGGTTCGACTCGATCGAGCTGGCCAAGCGCTACACGACCGTGACCATGGGCCCCTGCCAGGGCAAGCTCTGCCACCTCCCCTCGATCCGCCTGTACGCGCGGGCGACGGGCGTGGGGGAGGCCGCGGTGGGCACCACCACCGCGCGACCGCCCTGGGCGCCGGTCGAGCTCGGGCTCCTCGCGGGCCGCCCGCACGAGACGGCCCGGCGCACGTCCATCCACTTCCGGCACGAGGAGGCGGGCGCGCGCATCCAGTGGGCCGGGCCGTGGAAGCGCCCCTACGCCTACTCCGACCGGCCCGAGGACGAGGTCCGGGCCGTGCACGAGTCGCTGGGGGTGATCGACGTCTCCACGCTCGGGAAGCTCCTCGTGGAGGGCCCCGAGGCGGCGGCGCTGCTCGAGCGCCTGTACCCGAACCGCTTCGCCGACCTGCGGCCCGGACGCATCCGCTACGGCGTCCTCACGACGGACGGCGGGCGGATCATGGACGACGGCACCGTCGCCCGCCTCGCGGACGACCTCTACTACGTGACCACGACGTCCACCGGCGCCGACTCGGTGACCGCCTGGTTCGAGTGGTGGAACGCCGTCTGGGGCTACGAGGCGGAGATCGTGAACGTCACCGGCGCGCTCGCGGCGCTCAACCTCGCCGGGCCGCGCGCGCGGGACGCGCTGCAGGCGCTGACCGAGGAGGACGTGTCCGCCGAGGAGCTCCGCTACCTGGACGTCAGGGAGCTCGAGGTCGCGGGCGTGCCCTGCCTGGCGCTGCGGATCGGCTTCGTCGGCGAGCTCGGCTACGAGCTGCACTTCCCGAGCCCCGCGGGCGAGCACCTCTGGGACACGCTCGTGGCCGCGGGTGCGCGCCCGTTCGGCCTGGAGCCGCAGCGCGTGCTGCGCCTGGAGAAGGCGCACGTGATCGTCGGACAGGACACGGACTCGGAGTCGAACCTCCTCTCCGCGGGCATGTCCTGGCTGCCCAAGCTGGAGAAGGACGACTTCGTCGGCAAGCTCGCGGTCGAGCACTTCGCCGAGCGCGAGCCGCGCGAGCAACTCGTCGGCTTCCGCATGGAGGACGACGTGCTCCCGCCGGAGGGCGCGCAGGTCGTGATCGAGGGCTACCCCGCGGGCCGCGTGACGAGCGCGCGCCGCAGCGAGGCCGCGGGCGGCGTCATCGGGCTCGCCTGGGTGCCGCCCGAGCGCGCGCAGGCGGGCACGCGCTTCGAGGTGCGCGTGGACCGGCGGCTGGTCGGCGCGCGCGTGCACCACGGGGCCTTCTACGACCCGGCGGGAGAGCGGATGCGGGCGTGAGCGGGCTGGCCTTCCTCTCCCCGGGCCGCTGCGCGCCCGGCACGCTCTCCTCGCCCCTCCGCCGCGCGCTCGCGCACGCCGACCCCGAGCGCGTGCGCGACCTGTCGCTCGAGGGCAAGGTGGAGCTGCGCGGCGAGGTCGCTCGCGTCGCCCCCGCCGCCGGCGAGGAGCTCGTCCGACTCTCGCCGCGCCGCGCGCTCCTCCTCACCCACGACCCCCTCGGCGCCGTCGCGCGCGCCCGCGCGCTCGGCGTGCTCGCCTACGACGCGACCGGCGGCCTCGCCGGGCTCGAGCTGCGCGGCGAGCGGCTCGTCCGCCGGCTGACCGACCTCGACCTCGATCGTCTCCCGGCGGCCGGGCCCTTCGCCCACGTGAGCGCCGTCCTGCTTCGCGACGGCGACCGCTTCCGCGTGTACGTCGCGCAGGAGCTGGCGCACGACGTGGCCGAGGCCGTGCTCGACACCCTCGCCGGGCTGGGGGACGCGTGAAGGAGATCTTCTTCCCGAGGCGCATGTGGCGGCCGCGCGGCGAGCTCAGGCGCCGCTACGACGTCGTGGTCGTCGGCGGCGGCTCGCACGGGCTCGCGACCGCGTACTACCTCGCCAAGCGGCACGGCGTGCGCGACGTGTGCGTGCTCGAGCGCTCCTACATCGGCTCGGGCGCGTCCGGTCGGAACACGACCATCATCCGCGCGAACTACCGCACGCCCGAGGGAGCGGCGTTCTACGGCGAGAGCGTCGCGCTGTACCGGGGCCTCTCCGCCGAGCTCGGCTTCAACCTCATGTTCTCGCAGCACGGGCACCTGACGCTCGCGCACTCCGACCGGGCGCTCGTGACCATGCAGGAGCGTGCGGAGGTGAACCGGCTGCTCGGCATCGACTCGAGCGTGATCGGGCCCGACCGGATCCGCGAGCTCTGCCCGCAGCTCGACCTCTCCCAGCGCCCGACGTACCCGATCATGGGCGCGCTCTACCACCCGCCCGGCGGGATCATCCGCCACGACGCGGTCGTCTGGGGGTTCGCCCGCGGCGCCGACCGCCTGGGCGTCGAGATCCACCCGTACACGGAGGTGACCGGCTTCGAGCGGACGGGCGACCGGATCACCGCCGTGGAGACGAGCCGCGGCCGCGTCGAGTGCGGCCAGGTGGTGAGCGCCACCGCCGGCTGGTCGTCCCTCGTCGCCGGGCTCGCCGGGCTGCGGCTGCCGATCACGACGCACATCCTGCAGGCCTTCGTCACGGAGCCGGTGAAGCCGTTCCTGGACGTGATCATCGTCTCCTCGCAGCTCCACGTGTACGTCTCGCAGACCGACCGCGGCGAGTTCCTGATCGGCGCCGAGATCGAGCCGTACACGACCTACAAGGGGACGGGCACGCTCTCCTTCCTCGAGTACTCGGCCCGGCACACGCTGGAGCTCTTCCCGCAGCTCGAGCGCATCAAGGTGCTGCGGACCTGGACCGGCCTCTGCGACCTCTCTCCCGACTACAGCCCCATCCTCGGCAAGACCGAGATCGAGAACCTCCACCTCTCGGCCGGCTGGGGGACGTACGGCTTCAAGGCGGCGCCGATCGTGGGCGTCACCCTCGCGGAGCTCGTCGCCAGCGGGCGCACTCCCGACCTCATCGCCCCCTTCGCGCTCGAGCGCTTCCACTCGGACACGCTCGTGTCCGAGCTGGCCGCCGCCGCCGTGAGCCACTGAGGAGACGACATGACGACGATGCCCAGCAGCCTGGAGATCGCCCAGCAGGCGCGGCTGCGCCCCATCCTCGAGGTGGCGGAGGCCGCCGGCCTCCTGCCCGAGGAGGTCGAGCCCTACGGGCGCTACAAGGCCAAGGTCGACCTCTCGGTGCTGGAGCGGCTTGCCGACCGGCCGGACGGCAAGCTCATCAACGTCACCGCGATCACGCCCACGCCGGCGGGCGAGGGGAAGACGACCACGTCGGTGTCGCTCACGCAGGGTCTCGGGGCGCTCGGCCGCAACCCGGTGCTGTGCCTGCGCGAGGCCTCGCTCGGGCCCGTGTTCGGCGTGAAGGGCGGAGCCGCCGGCGGCGGCTACGCGCAGGTCGTCCCCATGGAGGACCTGAACCTCCACTTCACCGGCGACCTGCACGCGATCACGGCCGCGAACAACCTCCTCGCGGCCATGATCGACGCGCACCTGCTGCACGGGAACGAGCTCGGGCTGGACTCGCTCTCCGTGTCCTGGCGGCGCTGCCTGGACATGAACGACCGCGCCCTGCGCGACGTCGTGATCGGCCTGGGCGGGCGCGCGAACGGCTACCCGCGGCAGACGGGGTTCGACATCACCGCAGCCTCCGAGGTGATGGCGATCGTCGCGGTCGCGCGCGACCTCGCCGACCTGCGCGCGCGGCTGGGAGCGATCACGGTCGGGCAAACAGTAGGCGGCGAGCCGGTGACGGCCGAGCAGCTCCGCGCCGCCGGCTCCATGGCGGTCCTCCTGAAGGAGGCGATCAAACCGAACCTCGTGCAGACGCTCGAGGGCCAGCCGGCGTTCGTGCACTGCGGGCCCTTCGCGAACATCGCGCACGGCAACAACTCGCTCGTCGCCGACCGGGTGGCGCTCAAGCTCGGCGAGTACGTCGTCACCGAGTCGGGGTTCGCCTCCGACATGGGGATGGAGAAGTTCTTCGACATCACGTGCCGGATCGGAGGGCTACGGCCGCACGCGGTGGTGCTCGTCGCCACCGTGCGGGCGCTCAAGCACCACGCGGGCGATCCCGAGGGTGGGCTGGAGGCGATCGAGGTCGGCGCGCAGAACCTCGCGCGGCACATCGCGAACGTGCGCTCGTTCGGGTTGCAGGCGGTGGTCGCGGTCAACCGCTTCCCGACCGACACGGACGCGGAGCTCGAGGCGGTCCGGACGCTCGCGCTCGAGCACGGCGCGTACGCGGCCGAGGTGAACGAGGCCTTCGAGCGCGGCGGCGTCGGGGCGACGGCGCTCGCGGAGGCGGTCGTGGACGCCGCCGAGCAGCCGTCCTCCTTCGACTTCGCCTACCCGCTGGACGCGCCGATCGAGGAGAAGATCCGGCTCATCGCGACGCGCGTCTACGGTGCCGACGGCGTCGAGCTGCTGCCGGCGGCGCGGCAGAAGGCCGCGGCGTTCGAGGCGGCCGGTCTCGGCGCGCTTCCCATCTGCATGGCCAAGACGCACCTTTCGCTCTCGCACGACCCGGCGCTCCGGAACGCCCCCACCGGGTTCACGGTGCCGGTGCGCGACCTGCGTCCCTACACCGGCGCGGGCTGGATCGTCGCCCTGTGCGGCGACATGATGACGATGCCGGGCCTGGGCAAGACCCCGGCCGCCTTCGCGATCGACATCGACGAGCGCGGCGAGACGGTCGGCCTCTTCTGACCCCGGTGTCAGACACTCGCCGCCGTCGAGGCGCGACGATCACAATTTCGCGCAGCATTGCCAACAGGCCTCCGCGGTCGTGAACGGCGTGCGTGCGCGATCGCCGCGGCTCGAGCCACGGAGCGACACGTCCGCGGGTGCCGGCGCTCGTGCGGCCGTGTCCCCGGAGGTGTCTGACACCGGTCTTAACACAAGGCGGCGTTGCGCCGCTCCGCCGTTGCCTCAGTGGACGATCAGCACGTCGCAGCGGGCCATGCGCTGCACGCTCTCGGAGACCGAGTGGCCGAGCATGCGCTCCACCTGGCTCGGCTCGCGAGTGCCGACGACGATGAGGTCGGCGTCCACCTGCTCGGCTACCTCGACGATGGCCTCGCCGATCTCCCCCACGGCCTCCACGAGCTCGGGCTCGAGGCCGCGCTCCTGGAGGAGCGCTCGCGCCTTCTGCAGCTCTTCGCCCGGCTCGGTCGAGCGCTCCGCGCCGACCAGCACCGGGACGATGCTCGTCACGACGAGCTTCGCGCCGTAGAAGCCTGCCAGCTCCGCCGCGCGCACGAGCGCGCGGTTCGACGCGTCGGTGTCGTTGTAGGCGAGAACGATGGTCTTCATGGATCCTCCCTTCCCGGAACGTGCCAGGATGGTCGTCGAGGTCGCACCCGGCCGGCATCCGTAGTCGGGCGAAGACCTCCGAGGCGATCTACTGAGTCGCCGTCCGCAGCTCGAAGCCGCTCACCGCGACGCCCAGGGAGACCAGCAGGTCCCGCTCCCAGTTCGGGTGGCGGGACACGCAGCTCGGACAGCAGCGGAAGGTGGAGCCCTTGAGCGCCGGATGCTCGACCTCGGCGCCGGGGGGCAGCTCCAGCCGCCCCCACGCGGCGCTCGAGATGAGCCCGTCCGCCTGCTGCCTGCTGCAGATCGCGCAGCGCAGGTAGAGCCTCGACATGAAGCCCAGGCTACTCCCCTACCACGGCCCGATGAAGGGCCCCTCCACGTCCGCGAGCAAGAGGATCACGACGACGACGATGCACAGCAGGGAGAGCCCGATCATCGCCGGGGCGAGCCACGGGACCTCCTTCTGCATCGGCGGGAAGTCGATCTGCTTCTCGGCCATCGTCCCTCCCTCCTAGGCTCCGGAGCCCATCGTCGAGGAGGCCGTGCCCGGCGCCGGTCGGTCGAGCGCCCCGGACGCCTTCAGGCGGGCGGCCTGGTGTGTGAGCTTGCGGTTCTCGAGGATCACGAAACCCCAGAACGCGACGAGCATGGTGGCGAAGCCGAGGATCGTCAGGATCCAGGTCCCGGTCGAGCCCTGACCGCCGAAGGTCCAGAACTCGGCAATGTCCTCGCTCCACTCGTCGTACGGGAACGCATCGAACATCGCTTAGCCCCTTTCCTCGCCGCCGACCCCAACGGGCGCGGTCGGCCGGCCGTTCGTGGTCTGCCAGTATGCGTCCAGTAGGACCGGCGCGCCGTCCACCTCGCGGCCGTCCGGCTCGATCACGATCTCGGGGACGCGTTCGAACTCGGGGAAGAAGTCCTGCTGGAACTCCGCCATGTCGAGTCCCTCGAGCTCCACCTCGGCCGGCACGCGCAGCAGGTTGAACTGCTTCAGCACCCAGCTGATGGCGTAGCCCGGCAGGAAGGCAAGCGGCAGGAAGGCCATCATCCCCATGAGCTGCCCGCCGAACGAGGACTCGACGTTGTTGATGCCCGTCGGGTACCCGCCGGCGAAGATGCCCACGAGGAAGACGCCGTAGAAGCCGCACACGCCGTGCACAGCCACCGCGCCGACCGCGTCGTCCACCCGCAGCTTGCGCTCGATGTACCCGCCCGACCAGACAGCGAGCATGCCGCCGGAGATGGAGAGCAGGTAGGCGAGGGACGGGTGGTAGACGTCGGCGCCGGCGGACACCGAGATGACGCCTGCGAGGCCGCCGGACAGCGTCCAGAACGGGTCGCCCTTGCTCGCGAACCAGCCGCCCGTGAAACCGCCGGCGAAGCCGATCGTGATCACGAACGCGATCGCGCCCAGCGTGGTCGGCGACCCGTAGATGTTCAGCCAACCCGGGAAGATCGTCGACTGGATGATCAAACAGGCCGCGTAGAACCCGTAGAAGCCGGTGAAGATCAGCATCAGGCCCATGAGGGTGAGATGCGTGTTGTGGCCTCGGAAGCTCCGGGCCATTCCGTCCGCGGTGTACTTCCCGATGCGCGGGCCGAGGTTGAGCAGTACGCCGAAGGCGAACGCGCCCGCGACGCCGTGGACGACGAGCGAGGCGATCGAGTCGTGGAACCCGAAGCCGGTCACGAGCCAGCCGGCCGAGCTCCAGCCCCAAGCGGCGTCCATGATCCAGACGATCGAGCCGAGGACGGCGGTCAGGATCAGGTACGCAGAGAGGCGCACGCGCTCGATCAGCGCTCCGGACATGATCGAGCCGGTCGTCCAGGAGAAGAGCAGGAAGGCGAGGAAGAAGACGGCGCTCAGGTGGTCCTGCAGGTTCGGCCCCATCTGGGCCGCCCACGGCGCCGTGTTGCCGCAGAAGCCGACGAGGATGTCGAGACCCTCCACGGTCGGGCTGTCGTGCCCGTCCTTGGGCCACCCCTCCTCGAAGCAGCCGTAGATGTACCAGCCGAAGTAGTAGAACGTCGGCGTGACGACGGCGATGGTGAGGATGTTCTTCATCGCCGTCGACATGATGTTCTTGCGCCTCGCGGCGCCAGCCTCGTAGGCCATGAAGCCCACGTGGATGAGCCACATGACGACGACGGTGTAGAAGTAGAACTGCTCGCTCAGGATCGCAGAGTCGAGCGCGACCTTGGCGTCAACGTCCTCCACGGTCGGTGCCTGCGCAAGCCAGTTCGCGAAGAGCGACGAGATCATTCCACCCTCCTCGGGCGGGAGTTACCGCGGGTCGACGATGCGGGGGACCGTATGAAACGGCGGAGGGCGGTTCCATGTTCGGCTCCGCCGTGCTTTCCCGCTGGACTATGTGCGGGAGCTACATACGCCTTCGCGCGCTCAGGGCCGTGCGATCGCGCCCGTCTGCACGTCCACGAGCAGGCTGACCGAGCGAACGGGGTCCCCGTTCTCGTCCAGGGCGGGCGCGAGCCCGACGAGCCAGTAGCCGCGGATCGGGATGCCGCGCTGCAGGAACCGGATCTGGACGCAGCGGGGCTGCGCGCAGGGCTCGAACCCCGCCTCCTGGCTTGCGAGAGCGATCGCCTCGTCCTTGGACACGTTCCGGTTCTGCGACCCACAGGTGCGGGCGACAAGAAGCGCGGCCACGAGCACGAGCACGAGGAGCGCCAGCCGCCCGAGCGAATGGTCGCGGAGACCGCGGCGTGGCCGCAGCGGCCGCACGGGCGAGCCGTCAGCCGCGGGAGAGCTGCCGGCGTCGGTAGACAGCGTAGGCCCTGAGGACGAGGTAGCCGACGAAGTGCGTCATGAAGACGAGCAGGAGCCACCAGATCCACCACGACCAGTGGAGACCCAGCTCGCGCACCTCGATCACGGTCAGGTAGAGCGCGAGCGCAAGCGTCAGCCACATGAGCGCGGGCGCGAAGCCCAGGAGGAGGATCAGGAGCACGCGTGGGATCGTCTACGAGCGAGCCCGCGCGCGCAAATCGTGGCGTCGCTCAGCCCCGCGCAGCGTCCGAGGCAGACCTATCCCGGAGGGCCGACTCCCTGGACGCAGGCAGACACGTCCCGGGGTCAGACCCCCGGACATGTCCCTCAGTCTCGTCGCGAGCTGCGACCGGGATCCGGTGGTCTGCGTGTTCCCGTCCGGGTGGGTCACGTTGCCATGGAAACGCTGCAGAGCGTCCCGGGAGGCTGAACCGGACACGTCCGGGGGTCTGTCCCCTTGACAGGTCGCTCGCGGGCCTGTTCCGACAGGCCGAGCGTCGAGCCGTCCCCGTGGGATCAGCTCCACGGATAGGGAGACGAGGAGACGGGGTGGAGGTCGCCGGTCGCGAAGCGCTCGAAGCGGAAGGGGTAGAGCAGGCGCGAGTGCTCGCCGAGGAGGACGCGGGCCACCTCGCGGCCGACGCCGATCATCTTGTAGCCGTGGTTCGAGTCGAGGATCGCGTACAGGTTCGGGCGCAGGTAGTCGAACACGGGGAAGTTGTCCACGGTGAAGGCGCCGACGCCGCCGGAACGAGCCTGCTTGTACAGCGGCCGGCAGCCCTCGAAGCGGGCGAGCGCGTGCGAGAGGCCGGCGCAGAAGAGGTCCGGGAACGCGGGGTCGACGTCGGTCGTCTGCGGGTAGGGGTCGAGCTCGACGTCGCCCTCGACGACGAGCGGCGAGGCACCTCCCTGCACGGAGTGGCGGTCGCGCTTGAAGTAGATCCCCCACAGCTCGTCCGTCAGCAGCCGGCCGTCGTCCGCGATCAGCGGCGCGTCCGTGTCCAGGTGGATGACGGGCGGCGGGCCGCCGTCCGCGGTCGCGAAGGAGAGCGGATCCACGCCGACCTCGCCCTCCTGCAGGTTCCAGTACGTCCACATCGGACGGTCGGGCACGACCTTGCCGGAGGGCGTGCGGACGTCGATCCGGTCCGGGAGCCCGAGCATCCGCCAGAAGCGCGCGGCCCAGGGGCCGGGGGCGATGACGACCTGCTCGTCCACGCCCACGCGTCCCCGCGAGGTCTCGACCGCGGCGATGGTGCCGTCGCCCGCCTCCACGAAGCCCGTCACCTCGACCCCGCCGAGCACGGCGACGTCCCGCTCGCGGCACTTCCCGTACAGGCCGTGGACGGAGTCCATGTTGAACGCGAAGCCGCCCTGGTGCTCGTGCAGGCAGACCGTGACGCCCTTCGCCCTCCAGTCGGGGAAGAGCGCCTTCATGTGGGCGTCCACCTCGGCCTCCCCCACGAGGAGCTCCGAGCGGTAGCCGATCCGCTCCTGGCGCTCGTACGTCGCGCTCAGGTCCGCCTCCTGGACCGCCGCCCCGAGGGCGATGTACCCGACCGGGTTGTAGGCGTACGCGACCGGATCCGACTCCCACACCTCCACGCAGGCTTGCATGAGCTCGCTCATCGCGGGCTGGAAGTAGTTGTTCCGCACCACGCCGCAGGCGATGCCCGACGCGCCCGCGCCCGGCCCGGCCTTGTCCAGCACGAGGACGTCCGCGCCGGAGCCGAGCCCGCGCGCCGCGAGCTCGGAGGCGAGGTGGAAGGCGGTGGAGAGGCCGTGGATGCCGGCGCCGACGACGACGTAGGCGGCTCGCTGCGGGAGCTCCATATCTATTGCCTCCTCGACAACCGTGTTGCGTAGACCTGCACGGAGCGTACCAGCGTCTCCGGGTGGCCGCCCTACTCCGGGCTCAGCTTCCAGGTCGGGAGCTCGCGTGCCCGCCGGCGCAGGCGCCGCCGCCACCAGGGCATGAACCAGATGAACCAGAAGGCGAGCACGACTGGGAGCAGCAGGATCAGCCGCTCCGCGACGAGGAAGGCGAGCAGCGCGAAGGTGACGCCGAAGCCGAGGGCGATCCCGATCACGGCGAGCCGGTAGGCGCGCATCTCGCGCATGATCCCCCAGTACTCCTCCGCGGGGATCTGCGCGGTGTTCCAGCGCCGGCCGCAGCGCTCGCACTGCCACGTCTCCCCGTAGGGCACGTGGCGAGCCTCGCCGCACCGGCAGGAGACCGTGATCGGCGGCCCGCGCACGCGGCGATGGTACCGCCGGCCGAGGCGGTTGAGTCCGGCCGCTCGTGCTGTTAGCGTCGCCCCGATCGGCGGGCGCGAACACCGCCGGACTCCGCGAGGGAGGTGGCTTGTGAGCGAAGCTGTCCACGCGGGAGCTGCGATCGAGGAACGGCAGCTCCTGAAGGCCCTCCGCTGGTACGACGGGTTCGTCATCGCGCTCGCGAACCCGGGCTTCCTGATCGGATCGCTCGGCTACTCGATCGGGGCCATCGGCGGCTGGTCGGCGATGTTCCTCTGGACCGTCTCCATGTTCATCGGCGTGCTCTCGAACGTCATCTACTCGGAGACGGCCGCCATGTTCCCGGACAAGCCGGGAGGCATCTCCCTCTACGCGCACGAGGGCTGGCGCCGGTACTTCTCGCTCGTCGGCCCCGTAGCCTCGTTCGGCTACTGGTTCGCCTGGTCGTCCGTCCTCGCGCTCTTCGGGATCGTCATCGGCAGCCTCATCCAGGCCGAGTGGTTTCCCGGCGAGACGTGGACCTTCGACACGGGCCCGGTGGACGCGGGCCTGCCGCACGTGATCGCCGCCGTCACGATCGTCGGCGTCTGGTTCGTGAACATCTTCGGGATCCGTCCGGCCGTGTGGCTGGCGTACGTCACCGGCGCGATGCTGATGATCCCGCTCGCCGTCTTCATCGTCCTGCCCTACCTGACGGGCGACTGGGAGAGCGCCAACATGACGTGGGGCCTGAACGACGAGGGGCAGCCGTGGGGCGGCTGGAAGGTCGCGCTCGTCTGGCTCTTCGTGATGGGCTGGTCGGCCTACGGCGTGGAGACGTGCGCCGCGTTCGCCCCGGAGTACAAGGACACGGTGAACGACACGAACCTGGCGCTCCGCTCCTCGGCGCTCTTCTCGCTCGCCGTGTACGCGCTGCTCCCGCTCGGCATCGGCGGCGTCATGTCGCAGGAGGCGGTCGGCGAGAACCCGGTCGCGTTCTACGTGCCGGCCTTCGACCAGATCATCGGCGGGGGTTCCGACGTGATGGTCGTGCTCCTGATCGCGAGCCTGCTCCTGTCCATGAACACGGCCACCGCGGACGGGTCGCGCGCCTTGTACGGGATCGCCAAGGACGACATGACGATCAAGGAGCTCTTCCACCTGAACCGCTTCCACGTCCCGTCGCGGGCGATGACGGTGGACATGATCGTCAACCTGGCGCTCGTCTTCTTCGTCGGGAACACGCTCGCCATCCTGTACACGGGCAACGTGGGCTACATGCTCGCCCACGTGTTCGCGCTCACGGCGTTCGTGCTCCTGCGCCGCGACCGTGCGGGCTGGCCGCGACCGATCCGGGTGTCCGCGATCTTCGTGCCGATCGCGCTCGTGCTCGCGGCCGCGAACGTCCTCTTCATCTACGTCGGCGTCACCGACCCGGGGCTCACGTACGCAGCCGAGACGAAGCACGTGCTCATCGGGCTCGGCGTGCTCGCGATCTCGATCGTCCTCTTCTTCTACCGGCGCCTCGTCCAGGACCGGGCGCAGATCACGTTCCGCGAGGAGACTCCGGCGATGCCTGCGGGCAGCGCCGGCAACTAGCGGCAGTCTCCAGCCGTCGACACGCGAGGAGGCGGGGCTCGGACCCCGCCTCCTCGTCGCCGGGTCCAGAATCCGCCTGATGGAGCAGCCGCGGCCGGAGGAGTTCGAGCTCGCGATCTCGCGCGCGATCGCCGCCCCGGAGGCGTTCGGCGCCTCGTTCGACGAGGCGCCGCCGGCGGAGGAGCTGGAGCTCGGGGTCGGTCTCGAGGGCGACCCGGCGGTCGCCTTCCGGCGCACGCTGGGCATGTTCGCGACCGGCGTGACCGTCCTCACCACGCGCTCGGGCGAGACCGTGCACGGGATGACGGCGAACGCGTTCATGTCGGTCTCGCTGCGCCCGCCGCTCGTCCTCGTCTCCATCGACCGGCGCGCGCGGATGTGCAACCTCCTGCACGAGGGAACGCGCTTCGGGGTCAGCGTGCTCGAGGCCGGGCAGGCCGCGCTCTCCGACCACTTCGCCGGCCGCGCGGTCGAGGGAACGCAGGAGCCGCGCTTCGAGCTCGTCCATGACACGCCGCTCGTCGAGGGCGCGCTCGCGCACCTCGTGGCGCGCGTCGTGCGCTCGTACTGGGGCGGCGACCACTCGCTCTTCCTGGGGCAGGTGCTCTTCGCCCGCTACGGGCAGGGCGAGCCGCTGCTCTTCCACGGCGGCCGCTACGAGCGGCTCGTCCGCGACCCGCGCGTGTTCTCGGCGCTGCCGCAGGAGCTGCTCGAGCCGATCCTCGCGCTCGGCCAGGAGCGCGAGTACGAGGACGGGGCGATGCTCATGCGGCGCGGCGAGCCCGGCTCGGAGCTCCTGCTCGTGCTCGAGGGCGCCGTCCGCGTGGAGCGGCCGGGGAGGACGCTCACGCTCGGGCCGGGCGAGCTCGTGGGCGAGATCGAGGTGCTCGATCCGGTCGGGACGAGGATCGCGGACATCCAGGCGATCGGGCGCGTGCGCTGCGTGGCCGTCTCCCGCGAGGCGCTCGTCGCCGCGCTCGAGGCCGACCCGCGGGCCGCCGTGGGGCTGGTCGAGGTGCTCGCCTCGCGCTTCCGCGAGACGGCGTAGGGGGAGCGGCCGGTCGGCGGCGGTACGCTGACGAGGTGTCAGCGCGAGTGGTCGGAGTCGGGCTCGGGCTCGGCGTCCTCGCTCTCGCGATCGTCGGCTACGGGCGCTACGGGGCGGACGTCTGGCGCTGGGGCTGCCCCTCCGAGGAGGAGCTGCGGCGGCCCCGAGGCGTGGGTGAGGTGGCCGAGGCGTTCGCGCGGGCCGGGCTTCCGCTCGAGCGCGTGGGCTGGCCCCCGGAGCTGCGCCGTGCGCGAGCCTACGAGGGCGCAGCGGTGCTGCGCCACGAGTCGCCGCGCGTGCGGCTGACCGTCCTCGTGTGCCCGGAGCGGTGCGAGCTGGGTCGCTTCCAGCTCCGACCGGGCGGCCCCCGCGAGCGCGTCCGCTTCGGCTTCTCGCTCGGAAGCAACGTCGCCGGCTGGATCCAGGGCGCCGACCGGCAGGCGGACGCGGACCTGCGCGCGCCGCTCGGCCGCGCGCTCTCCCGGATCGACGGCGCCGTCGACCCCGGGAGCCGGTGCTACGTGGGGTGACGCTCGCCGGGCTCCTCACCGGGCGCGAGTGGCTCGTGTACGTCGCCTTCGGCGCGCTCCTCGCCGTGCCGGTCGCGCTCGCCTTGGGACGCGGCTGGACCCGGCAGGGCGTGCTCGCGTTCGCCGGCGTGGTGCTCGTCTGCGTCCTGTACGTCGTCGCGCTGATCGCGGGCTGCCCGGAGGACGCCCGCGAGTGCGCTCCGGAGCTCGCCCTCGTCCTCGGCGGTTTCGTCCTCGTCGGCTGGCTGCTCGGCATCGCCGCGGTTGCGGCCGGCAGGCGTCTCCTGGCTGCGCGGCGAAGGTAGAGCCGGCATGTGGCGCTCCCTCTTCCGACCGGTTCTCCTGGGAGCCGCGGCCGCCGTCTTCGTGTCCGGGTGCGGCGGGG
>DATLYU010000084.1:0-10333 GCA_035574435.1 Gaiellaceae bacterium
CGGGCGGGGCGCCCGCGAGCTGGCGGCCGCAGCTCGCGCAGAAGCGCGCGCCGACGAGGAGCGGGGCGCCGCAGACGCACAGGGGGCGCCCGCCGCCGAGGAGGCCGGCGCTGCCGTCGAGGAGGGCGTCGATCTGGTGGACGCGGGCCTCGATCGCCACGAGCTCCGCGCAGCGCTCGACCACGAGTGCGGCGTTGAAGCGGTCGCGCTTGTACATCTCGAGCGCGAGGCCGCCGAGGTCGCGCAGGCGGGACTCGCGCAGCTCCAGGAGCGCCTTCCGCTCGCGGCGCAGCTCGCGGGCCGGCGGCACGGCATAGCGGGGCCGCCCGTCCGCCGGCGCCGTCTGCCCGCCCCGTCGTCCGAGTCGCACCGTGACCACCCTAGAGCTGGAGCACGACGACCCGCTCCTCGGTCATCTCGCGGACCGCGTAGGCGGGCCCCTCCCGCGTGTTGCCCGAGTCCTTCACGCCGCCGTAGGGCATCTGGTCGGCGCGGTAGGTGGGCGCCTCGTTGACGGTGACGCCGCCGAAGTCGAGCTCCCGGCAAGCGCGCAGCGCCGCCTTCACGTCGCGGGTGAAGATGCCCGCCTGCAGGCCGAAGCGCGTGCCGTTCGCGAGCGCGATCGCCTCGTCCAGGTCGGCGTACGGGGTGACGGTGCAGAGCGGGCCGAAGACCTCCTCGCAGGACACCTTCGCGTCCGGAGGCGCGTCCGCGAGGACGGTCGGGCGGAGGAGATCGCCCACGAGCTCGCCGCCCGTCAGCACGCGCGCGCCCCCCGCGACCGCCTCCTCGATCCACGCGAGCACCCGGTCGCGCTCGGAGGGCGCGATGAGCGGCCCCACGTCCGTGTTCTCCTCGGCCGGGTCGCCGACCTCGAGCGCCTCCACGCGCGGGAGGAAGCGCTCCAGGAACGGCTCGTAGGCCTCGCGCTGGACGTAGATCCGCTGTACCGAGATGCAGCTCTGGCCGGCGAACGAGAACGCGTTGCCGGCCAGCCGGGCGGCGGCGTCGTCCAGATCCGCGTCGGCCGCCACGAGCACCGGCGTCGCGTTCCCGAGCTCGAGCGAGACGCGCTTGCGGGCGGCGCGCTCGCGCAGCGCCCAGCCGACGCCGGCAGAGCCCGTGAAGGTGATGAGCCGCACGCGCTCGTCCTCCACGAGGACGTCGCCGATCTCGCCGGCGGGCCCGCAGACGACGTTCAGCCAGCCGGCGGGAAGGCCCGCCTCGACCTCCAGCTCGGCCAGCAGGAGCGCCGAGAGCGGCGTCTGCGAGGCCGGCTTGAGGACGACCGCGCAGCCGGCGGCGAGCGCCGGGGCGACCTTGTGGGCGACGAGGTTGAGCGGGAAGTTGAAGGGCGAGATCGCGCCCACGACCCCGACCGGCAGCCGGAGCGTGAACGCGACCTTGCCCTCGCCCGCCGGGGAGGCGTCCATGGGCACGACGTCACCCGCGAGCCGGCGCGCCTCGACGGCCGCCATGGTGAACGTGGACACCGCGCGCGCGGCTTCGATCCGCGCCGCCTTCAGCGGCTTGCCCGCCTCCGCGCAGATGGTGCGCGCGACCTCGTCGGCGCGCTCCGCGAGCGCCGCGGCGACGCGGTCGAGCACGGCGGCGCGCTCGTGGGCCGGCAGCGGAGAGGCCATCGCCGCCGCGGCCGCGTCGACCGCGCGGCGAGCCTCCGCTGCGCCCGCCTTGGGCACGCGGCCCACGACCTCGCCGTCGTAGGGGGAGCGCACCTCGAGCCAGCTCCCCGTCTCCACCCACTCGCCCGCGACGAGGAGCCTGCGGTCGGCGGCGGTCGTCGCCATGCCGCGAGTGTAGTGCCAGGACGGCTCCGAGCCGCGGACGCGCCGCACCGCGGCCGCTCTATGCTTCGCTCGATGCGTGACGCCTACGTGGTGGACGCGGTCCGCTCGCCGATCGGGCGCCGCGGCGGGTCGCTCGCCGAGCTGCGCGCGGACGAGCTCGCCGCCCAGGTCCTGAACGGCCTCGTCGCGCGCCACGACCTCGACCCGGGCGCGGTCGAGGACGTGCAGATGGGGTGCGTGACACAGGTCGGCGAGCAGGCGCTGAACGTGGGTCGCCAGGCGGTTCTCGTGGCCGGCTGGCCGGAGACGGTGTGCGCGACCACGGTCGACCGCCAGTGCGGCTCCTCGCTGCAGGCGGCCTTCAACGGCGCCGCCGCGATCCAGGCCGGCCACCTCGACCTCGTGGTCGCGGCCGGCGTCGAGCACATGACGCGCGTCCCCATGGGCTCGAACCTCGGCGACGCGGGGTGGGGCGCCGTCAACGAGAAGATCGGCGAGCGCTGGCCGATCGTGCCGCAGGGCATCTCGGCCGAGGTGCTCGCGGAGGAGTGGCACCTATCCCGGGAGGAGCTCGACGCCTACTCGCTCGAGTCGCATCGGCGGGCGGTGGCCGCCATCGACGAGGGGCGCTTCGAGAACGAGATCGTGGCCGTCGAGGTGACCGCGGCCGGCGCGGCGGTCCTCTTCGCGGTGGACGAGACGCCGCGCCGCGACACGTCGCTCGAGAAGCTCGCCGCGCTCCAGCCGGCCTTCAAGGCGGACGGGGTCGTGACCGCCGGCAACTCGAGCTCGATCGTGGACGGCTCCGCGGCCATGCTCCTGGCGAGCGAGGACGCCCTCGCGCGCCACGGCCTCGAGCCGCGGGCGCGCTTCGTGTCCTTCGGTCTCTCCGGCGTGGATCCGTACCGGATGCTGCACGGCAACCCGCAGGCGTGCGAGCGCGCGCTGGCGAAGGCCGGCCTGGGCTGGGACGACGTGGCCGTGATCGAGGTGAACGAGGCGTTCGCCTCCGTCGTCCTCCAGTTCCTCGCCGACACTGGGCTGCGGGAGCGCTGGGAGGCGGGCGACGTGAACCCGAACGGTGGCGGGATCTCGCTCGGGCACCCGCTCGGCGCGACGGGCGCGCGCATCACGGCCACGCTCCTCAACGAGCTCGAGCGCCGGCAGGCGCGCTACGGCATCGCGACCATGTGCATCGGGCAGGGTCAGGCGATCGCCGGCGTCCTCGAGCGGCTCTGATCCCTTCGCAAGGCGTACGCGAGCGGGCGTCGCTCGGGGCGCACGCCTTGATCAGCTTGGATGATCGAATCCGTACGAACTACGACTTGTCGTAATCAAGCAGGTGACCGATCATGTAGCCATGATCGGTTTCCTGCTCATCACCGTCCTCCTCGTCGCCGGGCCGCTGGCAGTCCTCGCCGGCGTGGACTCCCGCGTCGACGAGGCGGCTCGCCGCCGCTTCGGCCACTGACCCGGGCCCGGCTCGCGCGGCGCGGCTAGGATCGCGCCTCGTGGCCGCCTCCGACATCCGTACCGTCGGCGTCGTCGGGCTGGGCGCGATGGGCGCCGGGATCGCACAGCTCGCGATCGAGGCCGGCTACGACACGGTCGGGCGGGAGGTCTCGGACGAGCTCGCAGGTCTCGCCCGCGAGCGGATCTCTCACTTCCTGCAGCGGAAGGTGGACAAGGGACAGCGCACGGCCGAAGAGCGTGAGACCGCGCTTGCCCGCCTTACGCTCACTACCGAGCTCGACGCCTTCGCCGAGTGCGACCTCGTGATCGAGGCGATCGTGGAGGACCTGGAGGCGAAGCTCGCGCTCTTCCGCGAGCTCGAGGCGATCGTCCGTCCGCAGGCGATCCTGGCGACGAACACGTCGGCGCTCTCGGTGACCGAGATCGCAGCCGCGACCTCGCGGCCGGAGCGCGTGGTCGGCATGCACTTCTTCAACCCGGCGCCGCTCATGCCGCTGGTCGAGATCGTGCGCGCGGAGCTCTCCGCGGACGAGGCGGTCGAGACGGCCTTTGCGGTTGCCGAGCGGATGGGCAAGCGGCCGATCCGCTGCCACGACACCCCGGGCTTCGTCGTCAACCGCGTCCTCATCCCCCTCCTCAACGACTGCATCCGCGTGCTGGACGAGGCGCGCATCTCGCCGGAGGAGCTGGACACGGCCATGACCGCCGGCGCGGGTTGGCCGATGGGGCCCTGCACGCTCGTGGACCTGGTCGGCATCGACGTGCACGTCCACGCCTCGGAGGCCTTGTACGCGAAGCTGCGCGAGCCGCGGATGGCGCCGCCTCCGCGGATCGTGGCCATGAAGAACGCCGGGCTGCTCGGCCGCAAGAGCGGCCGCGGCTTCTACGCCTACGAGACGGGCTAGCCGCCGGCGGCGAGCCGGGCGTGGCAGAGCGCGGCCACCGAGAGCATCCCGCGGAAGCGCCCGTCCTCCACGACCGGCAGCGCCTGCTCGCCGCTGTGCAGGAAACGCTCGGCCGCGTGCATCTGGCTCTCGCCGGCCTGGAGCGGCTCGATCGGGCGAGCGAACTCGCCGACGGGGCGGTCGCGCACCGCCCGGGCGCGGGCGGCCAGGGCTGCCGCGTCGTCGGGCAGGAACGCCGTCTGCCGGAGCTCGTGCAGGTAGCCGGGGAAGACGGCGCGCAGCAGGTCGGCCTCGGAGAAGATCCCCACCACGCGGCCCTCGTCGTCCAGGACGGCGAGGGCCGGGACGGACGCGGCGAACAGGGCCGCGGCTGCCTCGGCCAGCGTGGCGGTACGGGGCACGGCTGCGGCCACCAGATCCAGGTCGCGCAGCGGCATCAGAGCTGGAAGAGCACGAGGTAGGCGGTGGCGACCAGGAGCGAGACGCCCGTGACGGGCACGCCGACGGCGAGGAAGCGCGTGAACGACAGGGGGTGGCCCGTGCGCTCGAGTATGCCCGCCGCGGCGACGTTCGCCGCCGCGGCGATGAGCGTCGCGTTGCCGCCGAAGCACGCGCCCAGCGCGAGCGCCCACCAGAGGCCGTCGTCGAACTCCCCGCCCTGCAGCTCGTCCACCACCGGGATCATGGCTGCGGTGAACGGGATGTTGTCCACGAGCGCCGAGCCCGCCGCGGCGCCCCAGAGAACGATCAGACCCTCCGCGATAGGCGAGCCTCCGCTGGCGTCGGCGAGGAGCTCGGCCACCTCGCCGACGACGCCGCGCTCCTCCAGCCCTCCCACCATCACGAAGAGGCCGACGAAGAAGAAGAGCGTCGACCACTCGACCCGCTCGAGCGCCCGCTCGACGTCGTCCGCGACGACGAGGAGCATGACGGTCGCGCCGGAGAGCGCGACCACGGCCGGCTCGAGGTGCAGGAGGGTGTGCAGGAAGAAGGCCAGCACGGTGCCGACGAGCACGGCGAGCGCGCGCTTCACGTGGCGGGCCTCGCGCAGGTCGCGCGCGGGGTCGAGCTGCGCGATCTCGGCCACGCGCTCGGGCGCGATCCGGAGGCTCCTGCGGAAGGCGAGGGCGAGCAGGCCCGTGGTCAGAAGCAGCGTGAGCGCCGCCACCGGGGCCAGGTTCACGATGAAGTCGAGGAACGAGAGCTCGCTCCGGTGCGTGCCGATCATGATGTTCGGCGGATCGCCGATGAGCGTCGCCGTGCCCCCGACGTTCGAGGCGACCACCTCCGTGATGACGAGGGGCAGCGGCGAGACGCGGAGCAGGTCGGCGACGACGAGCGTGATGGGGACGACGAGCAGGATCGCGGTCAGGTTGTCCAGGAACGCGGAGAGCAGGCCCGTCACGCCCGCGAGCAGGAAGAGCAGCGCGACGGCGCTGCCTCCGGCCAGCTGGGCGACCCGCAGCGCGAGGTAGGTGAAGACGCCCGTCGGCTCCGTCAGCCCGACGATCACCATCATCCCGGCGAGCAGCCCGAGCGTGGCCCAGTCCACCGCCGCGATCGCCTGCTCCTGGTCGAGGACGCCGAGGAGGACCATCGCGGCCGCACCGGCCAGCGCCACCTTCGTGCGGTGCACCCACTCGAACGCGATCGCCCCCAGCGCGACGACGAAGATGAGGGCGGCGAGGACGTCCATCCGGGTCGCGCGCGGCACGAGGCCGGCGGTCGGGATAGGCTAACCGCCGTCCACGCGCGAGGTGGGACGGCTGCGTCCGGCGTCGTGCGTGGACGTCGCGCTCTCGTCGCCCGCCGGCGGCACGACCGGCGAGCGTGGCTGTGCTGCTCGGCCTGTACGGGCTCTCGTACGCCGTGCTCGTGGCCGGGGGCCGACCTAGCCTCCCTCGAAGATGCGCTCGAGCGCGGGCGCGTCCTCGGGCTGGCAGTACACGTGCACGCGGTCGGCCGGACGCAGCACGACCCGACCGTCGAGCGGGAGCGGGCGGCCGTCCCGGATCAGCACGCCGATCCACGCCCGCTCCCCGAGCGGCAGCTCGCGGACCTGACGATCCCGGGCATAGGCCGTCTCCCCGACCACGAACTCGAGGACCTCCGCCAGGTCGTGGTCGATCCGGCGGAACGGGATGCGGAGCCGCTCGGCGGCGAGCGGAATCGTCGCGCCCTGGACGACGACCGAGAAGAGGACGACGACGAAGACGAGGCCGTAGAGGCGCGAGGCCTCCTCGACGTCCGAGAGCAGGGCGAGCGCGCCGAGGAGGATGGGGACGGCGCCCTTGAGGCCTGCCCAGACGACGAACGCGCGCTCGTGCCAGGTGAGCCGCGCGGGCAGGAGCAGCGGGCCGATACCGAGCGGACGCGCGACGAGGACAAGGAGCAGGGCGAGCACGAGACCGTCTCCCCACACGCCGAGCGCGCCCAGGTCGCCGATGCTGACCGTGAGTCCGAGCCCGACGAAGACCGCGATCTCGGCCAGCCCGGCGAGCGAGGCGTGGAAGCTCTCGATCTCGCCCTTGCGCGGCGCCGCGGCGTCGCCGAGCACGATCCCCGCGACAAAGGCGGCGAGGAACCCGGAGCCGCCCAGGACGGCGGACAGCCCGTAGATGATCCCCGCTCCGGCGAGGACGCGGATCGGGTAGAGGGCCGGGCCGGTCAGACGGACGTGCCGCAGCACGGGCAGGAGCGCGAGCGCGCCGGCAACGCCGACGAGCAGTCCGAGCGCCATCTCGAGCGCGAACTCCTCTGCGACGATCCAGACGCTGCCGTCGTCCTCGCTCGCGAGCTCGATCATCCCGATCATGAGCGCGATCCCGACCGGGTCGTTCATGCCCGCCTCGCCCTCCAGGATCGTGCCGGCGCGGCCGCGGATCTCCCGTGCCCCGAAGACGGAGAAGGTGACGGCCGGGTCCGTGGGCGCGATCGCCGCGCCGATCAGGCCGGCCTCGATCCAGCCGAGCCCGAGGAGCCAGTGAGCGCCCGTTGCGACAATGCCGGCGGTCAGGAACGTCCCCAGCACGCCCAGCGCGAGGATGGGAGCGGCGGACCGGCGGAAGCGGCGGGCGCCGATGTGCAGCCCGCCGTCGAAGAGGATGATCACGAGCGCGACGACCGCGAGGCGCTCGACCTCCTGGATGGAGAGCACTGTCTGCAGGCGCGGGATCGCCTCGGCGATCGCGGCCGCGCCGACCAGGAACACCGCCGCGTACGGGAGCGAGAAGCGGTCCGCGACCCGCATTCCCAGGAGCGCCACGAACACCGTGCCCGAGACGGCGAGGACGACGAGGCCGAAGTCGCTGATCTCGCTCACGGCAGAGGGGAATCTAGGGCCGGCGCCGGGCGGAGGCGCCGCTAACAGTCTCCTTACATGACCCTCACCCGGTACGCACGCCGAGTCTCGATACTCCCTGCAGGCATGCGGACGCTCGTCTTCCTGTGCGCGCTCGCGCTGGGCGCGGCGCTCGCCGGCTCCGCTACAGCGCAGGAGCCGCCCAACGGGCTGCTCTCCGTGGAGGGCGGGCGGGGCGTCGTGGCGCTCGAGCTGCGCGGCTCGGTGCTCGGACGGCTCGGGGCGGGCGTGCTCCGCGTGACCGACCTCACGCCGCGCGACCGCTTCGGCGCGTTTGTCGTCGGCCGCAAGCTCGAGGAGGAGCGGATCGGCCCCCGCACCGTCGTGTACCGCGGCCAGGGCCTGCGCTTCCGGATGCTCGGCGGCGGGTATCGCATCGTCGTGCGCGGCTCGGGCATATCGCTCTCGGTCGTGGGGCGCGGGGCCGTCGTCCTCGACGGCGAGCCGCGCCTGCTCGGCGAGGACGTGGGCGTGTACTCCCTCGACGGCGCCGACTGCGGCCTCGAGCCCGAGCGCTGCGCTCCGCTTCCCGACCTGCCCCAGCGCTTCCAGCTCGGGCTCCGGCCGGAGGAGGGGTCACGATCGGCACGGTGACCGCTCAGCACGGCATCCTCGTCGTCGAGGACGAGACCTCGATCGCCTCCTTCGTCGCCGCCTACCTGCGCAACGCCGGGTACGGCGTGCGCACCGCCTCGAGCGCTCAGGCCGCCCTCACGGAGCTGCTCCGCGAGGTTCCGGCCCTGATCGTCCTCGACCTCAACCTGCCCGACGGCGACGGCGTCGAGCTCTGCCGCCGCATCCGCAAGACCTCCGACGTGCCCATCCTCATGCTCACCGCCCGCGACGAGGACGTGGACAAGATCATCGGCCTCGAGGTCGGCGCCGACGACTACATGACGAAGCCGTTCAACCCGCGCGAGCTCGTCGCGCGCGTGAAGAGCGTGCTCCGCCGGGCGGCGCCGGAGCGCAGGCGGAGCGAGTCGGAGGAGATCCGGCACGGCGAGCTGGTCGTGAACGCCGGCAAGCGCGAGGTCTACGTCGGGGACGAGGAGATCCGGCTCGCGCCCAAGGAGTTCGATCTCCTGTGGGAGCTGCTCGACCACCGCGGCATCGTCCTCACGCGCGACCAGCTCCTCGAGCGCGTCTGGGGCTACACGTTCGCCGGCGACACGCGCACGGTGGACGTCCACGTGCGCCAGATCCGCCGCAAGCTCGGCGACGCCTCCCCGATCGTGACGGTGTGGGGCGTCGGCTACAAGGTCGCCTCCGAGCGGCCCTCCGCGCAGATGCGCTCCTGAGCTGGGGCTACCCTGAGCCCGGATGCTCGGGACGCTGCGCCTCCGGCTGACGGTCCTCTTCCTCGCGGTCGTCCTCGTGTTCGGCTTCGTCTCGATCGCGCTCGCCCTGCGCCTGTTCCAGGACGTGACCCGCTCGCAGACGGTGCGAGAGCTCGAGCGCGAGGCCGAGGGGCTCGCCGCGCTGTACGCGGAGTCGGCCCTACGCTCGAGCGACGAGGGCGCAGCCGCCCCCGAGTTCGCGGCCGAGAAGCTGGAGCTCGCGACCGGCGACGAGCTCTACTACGTCGGAGCCTCGCTCTTCCCCGGCCAGCGCTACGGGCTGACCCGCCTGCCCCGCTCCGCGCTCGAGGGCGTGCGGCTCGACAGGGAGGAGCTCGTCACCTTCGAGTTCACGCCGCCGGGCGAGCGGCGCCCGCGGCTGGCCGCGGCGCAGCCGGTCCAGCTCGTCCGCGGGACGGAGCCGTTCGGCTGGCTCGTCGTCGCCAAGCCGATCGCCGAGCTGCGGGAGCAGTCGCTGACGCTGCTCGAGCGGCTCGCGCTCGCGTTCGCGGTGGGTGTCGCGCTCGCCGCCGTGCCGTTCTGGTGGCTCTCCCGGCGCCTCACCGAGCCGGTGCTGGCCCTCTCGCGCGCGACGGAGGCGGTGGCCGAGGGCCGCTACGACGTCGAGCTGCCCGAGGCGCGCGGGCGGGACGAGATCTCGCTCCTCGCCGGCCGCTTCCGCGGCATGGTCGCGCAGCTCGCCGAGGCGGAGCAGCTCAAGCGTTCGTTCCTCATGTCGGTCTCCCACGAGCTGCGGACGCCGCTGACCGCGATCCGCGGCCACGTCGAGGCGCTGCGCGAGGGCATCGTCGTGGACCCGGAGCAGGTCGGCTCGTCGCTCGACGTGATCGCGGCCGAGACGCAGCGGCTGGAGCGGCTCGTCGGGGACGTCCTCGACCTCGCGAAGCTGCAGGCGCACCGCTTCACCGTGCGCGAGGAGGAGGTGGACCTCGGGCGGGTGCTCGACCACGCGTACGGCGCCTTCACGGAGGAGGCCAGGCGGCGCGACATCGAGTACCGGCTCGAGGCCGAGGAGGAGGCGCCGGTGATCGTCTCCGACGGCGACCGCGTGCTGCAGGTGATCTCGAACCTCCTCTCCAACGCCTTCCGGTGGACGCCCGACGGCGGGCGCGTGGAGCTACGGCTCGAGACCCGGAACGGCGACGTGACGGTGGAGGTCGCGGATACCGGGCCCGGCATCGCGCCGGCCGAGCAGGAGCGCATCTTCGAGCCGTTCATCTCCCGCGACCTGGACGGGACGGGTCTCGGGCTGCCCATTGCCCGCGAGCTCGCGGTCGCGCTGGGCGGACGGATCGAGCTGCGCTCCGCGCCCGGGCGGGGGAGCCGTTTCCGGCTCGTGCTGCCGGCGACCGCGCCGCGCCGGGCTGCTAGGCCGCGGCAGCCCGCGTGACGGGCTCCGCGGGATCGGCGGGCTCGCCGGGCGCGCGG
>DATLYU010000085.1:0-2832 GCA_035574435.1 Gaiellaceae bacterium
ATAGCCCACGACGAGCACGTCGAAGTGCCCCAGTCGGGCGCGTTGCAGACGCAGGCGACCCGCCGCGAGCCGGACCGGCAAGGCAAGCGAAAGCGCGAACTTGTGCTCGCGGCCGGCCCAGAGCGGGACGTGAACTTCCTCGACCTCCACACCTGCTCGCCGGAGAGCCGAGATGACGAGCGCGTTCCGCGGATACTCGCGCTCGTACGTCCCGAAGTAGACGACGCGCACGCGCCCGCTAGCGGCGGACCTCGTCCACGAGCTGCTCGGCCCGCTCGTGCTCGCTCACGCGTTCCTCGTGCTGCGAGGTGATGAGCTCGGAGAGGAGCCCGAGGGAGACGAGCTGGATCCCAACCACGACGAGGAGCACGCCGAGCGTGAGCAGCGGCCGGTGCCCGATGGCCTCGCCCCAGATCTTGAGCATCGTCAGGTAGAGCAGGACGACGAGGCCGATAGCACCCATGAGCAGGCCCAGCCCGCCGAAGAGGTGGAGCGGCCGATGCCGGTACCGGCCCATGAAGGTCACGCTCAAAAGGTCGAAGAAGCCGCGCAGGTAGCGCTCGGGCCCGTACCGCGAGCGCCCGTGCGTGCGGGCGCGGTGGTTGACGGGGATCTCGGCCACGCGGTACCCGCGGTAGGCGGCGAGCACCGGGACGAACCGGTGCAGCTCGCCGTACAGCCGCAGCCCCCGCACGACCTCCGCGCGATACGCCTTGAGCCCGCAGTTGACGTCGTGCAGCCGGACGCCCGAGACGACGGCGGTCGCGCGGTTGAAGAGGCGGGAGAAGAGGCGGCGGAGCAGGGGGTCGTGGCGCCGAGTCTTCCAGCCGGAGACGAGATCGAACCCCTCGTCCAGCTTCGCGAGTAGCTTCGGGATCTCCGCAGGATCGTCCTGGAGGTCGGCGTCGATCGTCACCACCGTGTCCCCGCGCGCCTCGTGGAAGCCCGCCTGGAGCGCGGCCGCCTTCCCGAAGTTGCGGCGCAGGTGCACGACGACGACGTTCGCGTGCTCGCCGTGCAGGCGGGCGAGGACCTCGCGGCTGCCGTCGGTCGAGCCGTCGTCCACGAAGACGACCTCGAAGGGCTCGTCGAGGGGCTCGAGGGCGGAGGCGATCTCGCGGAAGAGCTGCTCGAGCGTCTGCTCCTCGTTCAGAAGCGGGGCGACGACCGAGATCATGTGCTGAGGGTATCGACCCGCCGAGCTGATTCCTGCAGGGCGGTCGCTAGCCTAGCCCGTCAGCGGCGACGACCAGTGCACGCCTCCGAAGCGCTGGAAGTCGCGGTCGAACGACACGAGCTCTGCGCCGTGCTCGATGGCGAGTGCCGCCAGGTGCGCATCGGTCGTCAGGTTGCCCGCGGTTCCGAGCGGGGCCAGCAGCTCCCGGAGCAGAGCGCTGTGACGGCCACCTGGGTGGACGAGCGCGGCGCACGGCTGCGCGAGCCACGAGTCGACGAGGTCGAGACTCTCGTCGGGGCTCAGCGGTGACGCGAACACCCGGGGGGATGTGCTCAGTCGGATGAAGGCGAGCAGGACGGACCAGGAAAACGCGATCGTCTCCGACCCCGACAGTCGGTCCTCGAGCCATCCGCGCGCGCTCGCGTGGTAGGCCGAGGCCTCGTCGACGGCATAGAGGAGGACGTTCGCGTCCGGAAGCTTCACTTGCGGAGTTCGAGCTTGCGCACGATCTCGTCGTCCTCGAGCGCCGCAGCGAGCTGCAGTGCCTTGTCGAGGTCGATCCCGGGACGGAGGCCCAGGCGGCGCGTCGGGAGCCGGTACGGGCGTGGGGCGCCCCCTTGCTCGGCGAGGCCTCGCCGCAGGACGCTGTTCAGCGTGTCCTTGAACGACGTGCCGCGCTCCCGCGCGAGCGCGCGCAAGCGCGCCACGAGATCGGGATCGAGAGTGACGGTCGTCCGCATCCAAGCATCATAGCATCAAGTAACAAGATGCTAAAGCAGCACGACGCGGCCGGTCAGACGTCGATGATGAGCCCGTCGTGCGCGAGCTCGTACCCGTCCGGGGTGGGCAGCTCGCACGGACGGTGCGTCACGAGCAGTCGGCGCGCGCCCGAGGACTCGAAGGCGGCGACCGCCTCCTCCAGCGAGAGGTGGCCGCGCGGCTCGCCGTCGAGCTCGCCGGAGAGCAGCGTCGCCTCGCAGACGAAGAGGTCGGCGTCTCGCGCGGCAGCGACGAGCTCCTCCGAGGGAGCCGAGTCGCCCGAGTAGGAGAGCACCTTGCCGTCGCCCTCGACTCGGAAGGCGTAGGTCTCGAGCGTGTAGTGCGGGACGCGGGTCGCCGTGACCCGGAGCGACCCCACGGGGAACGTCTCGCCGGGTGCGTACTCGATCATGTGGAACGTCCGCTCGAACATGTCCGGGAACCCGAGCCGGGCCCCGATGTCCTCCAGCACCTTGCGCCCGCCGGGCGGCACCCACAGCGCCGGCTGGGAGTCGCGCCCGTCCTTGCGGTACATGGAGCCCCAGACCCACGGCACGAGGTCGCCCCAGTGGTCGAGGTGGAAGTGGGTGATCGCGACCGCGTCGATCGCGGGCCAGCCCTCCATCTCGCGGAGGCGCGGGAGCACGCCCGGCCCGCAGTCGAGCAGGAGCCGCTTGGAGTCCTCCACGAGGTAGCCGGAGTGCGCGCCGCCCGGGTTCGGCCAGGCCGGCGAGGAGCCGATGACGGTCAGGCGCACCGCGGTATTCTGCCGACGTGCCGCGCAAGATCCGAGTGGTGATCGCCAAGCCGGGTCTCGACGGGCACGACCGGGGGGCGAAGATCATCGCCAGAGCGCTCCGCGACGCGGGGATGGAGGTCATCTACACGGGCCTCCA
>DATLYU010000086.1:0-8841 GCA_035574435.1 Gaiellaceae bacterium
GAGGTGGAGCAGCGCGAGCTCCTGGCCACGCTGCGACGCGCGATCGAGGAGCACCTCACCCCGCACCAGCGGCAGGTGCTCGTGGCGCTCGCGCTGAACGGGGTGCCGATCGACGTGCTCGCCGAGCGGCTGGGGACGACCCGCGGCGCCCTGTACAAGACGCTGCACGACGCGCGCCGCAAGCTGCGGCGGCATCTTCGGGAGTCCGGTCTCGCGCTCGACTCCTGGGAGGAGACGGAGAGATGAGCGAACGCCAGAACCCGAACCAGGTCCTCGGCCGGCTGCTCGGCCCCGCCGCTCCGGAGGTCGGGTGCGACGTCTGCTTCGCCGAGCTCGACCGCTACGTCGAGCTCGAGCTCGCCGGCGTCGACCCCGAGCCGGTGCTCCCGGGGCTGCGCGCCCACCTGGACGGATGCCCGGCGTGCCGCGAGGAGCACGACAGCCTCCTCGCCCTCGTCGGCGGCGAGAACGGCTGAGCGGGCCCTCAGGCGCGCAGCGCGGGCGCGACCTCGGCCGCGAAGCGGGCGAGCTGGGCGAGCGGGTCCTCCTCCGGCCAGAACAGGAAGGTGTCGAAGCCGAGCTCGCCCGCGAAGCCGGCGAGCGTCTCCACCCAGTGCTCGGGCGGCCCGTGCAGGAGCCCCTGCACGGGCCCGTCCGCGATCAGGCCCTTCACGTTGTAGAGGCGGCGGACGGCGGCGGGCTCGCGGCCCGCGGCCTCCGCCGCCTCGTCGATCCGCGCCATCAGGCCAGGCACGAGGTCCGGCGTCGCCCAGGTGAGCGAGGGCACCCAGCCGTCCGCGAGGCGGCCCGTGAGGGCGAGCGAGCGCGGCTTGCCGACCCCGAGCCAGATCTCGATCCGGTGCGCCGGAGCGGGCCCCGGATGGAGGCCCCGCACCGAGTACACCGCGCCCTCGTACGAGATCGTGCGCTCGCCGCTCCAGAACGCGCGGGCAATCGCGATCGCGTCCTCCAGCGAGCGCAGCGCCTCGGCGCCGGAGCGGACGGGGCCGCCCATGGCCGCGATCGCCTCCCAGAACGCGCCCGAGCCGAGGCCGAGCTCGAAGCGGCCGCCCGAGAGCACGTCCAGCGAGGCCGCCTGCTTCGCGAGCATGGCCGGCCCGCGGAGCGGCAGGTTGGCCACGTCCGGGAAGAAGCGGACGCGCTCGGTGCGCGCGATCAGGTCGGCGAGCAGCGCCCACGTGTCCAGGTAGCGCCACTGGTACGGGTGGTCCTGGATCCCGATCAGCTCGAGCCCGTGCTCGTCCGCGAGCGCCGCGGCAGCGCGGTGCTCGGAGAGCTCCGCGCTGCCCGGCACGAGGAAGAAGCCGAGCTCGACCTGCCGGCCGTAGCGCGAGCGCACCGCCCGCTACCCCGCGGCCGCCCCCGCGCGCTGCGACTTGACGTACTCGATGTAGCCGCGGACGTCCGCCGCCGGCTCGGAGTAGGCCTCGCCGAGCGTCTCCTCCATGCGCTCCAGGTACTCCTCCGCCCAGGCCGGAAAGTCGTAGTCGATGGCGCGCAGGAACTCGAGCGTGGCCGCGAAGCGGAAGTCGGCGATGGACGGGTGGTCGCCGCCGATGAACGGCTTGTCGCCCAGGAACCACACGCGGTACACCTCGAGCGGCTTCGCGAGGGCCTCCTCGGCCTCCCGGCGGGCCTTCTCCTTCAGCTCGTCGTCCACGTCCGCGGTCGCGACCTCGCCCGGGTACTGGCCGAAGCCGAGCACGGGGTACGTGGCGCGCGCGAGCAGTGGGTAGAGCGTCCCGATCAAGTAGAACATCGCGCTGTCCACCATCGCGCGGCGGCCGGGATCGCCGGGATAGAACTGCTCCAGGTCGTGCTTGTTGGAGAGGTACTGCATGATCGCGCAGCTCTCCCAGAGGGAGCCGCGCGGCAGGCCCTCCTCCTCGATCAGCGGCGTCAGGTCGGCCGGGTCCTTGGCCAGGAACTCGGGCGTCCCCTTCTTGCCCCAGACGTCCTCCTCCTCGAACTCGAGGCCGGCCGCGCGCACGAAGATGCGCACGGTCAGGTTGTTCACGCTCGGCTTGAGGATGCTCAGCGTGCTCGGCGCCATGGTTCCCTCCTCAGCGGTGGTAGGGGTCTTGCGGAGCTCGGTCGTCCGAGAGCGACGGGCGCGACCGCGCGACCAGGCGCTCGATCGCGTCCGCGAGGTGCACCTCGGCGATCGCGTAGTCGCCGCGCTCGACGCGCAGGCCGTGCGCCTCGAGCAGCACGTCGGCGTGGCTGAACCCGGGCGGGGGCTCGAAGCGGTACGAGGAGAGCTCGATCAGGAGGCCGAGCGGGTCCTCGAAGTAGATCGAGTCCATGAAGCCGCGGTCGCGCACGCCGCTGTGGCGGATGCCGCGCTCCTCCAGGCGCTCCACCGCCTGCCGGAACGTCGCCTGCGAGACCGAGAACGCGATGTGGTGCACGCAGCCGATGTCCGTCGCCGTGCGCGTGGGGTCCGGCGTCCGCTCCTCGTTCGTGAAGACGGTGATCAGCCGCCCGTCGCCCGGGTCGAAGTAGAGATGGCTCTCCGAGGCGTTGTCCAGGTTCGGCTGCTCGAAGACGAAGGGCATGCCGAGCACGCCCTCCCAGAAGTCGATCGAGGTCTGCCGGTCGGCGCCGACGAGCGTGATGTGGTGGACGCCCTGCGTCTGCAGCTTGCGCATTCCGTTCCTACCGCTCGACGAGCTTCGACTTGTACTCGCTGCGGGCGAGCGTCCCCCAGGGCACGAGCTCCACCCGCGTCTGGACGACGAGCACGTCGCGGATCTTCGCACGGATCTCCTCCGCGAGCGAGTCGTCCGCCTCCACTCCTCGCGCGAGCTCGACGGCGACCGGCAGCGGGGGCTCTTGCCTGACCCCGGCGGACTGCGGGCGCACGAGCACGCGCCCGCTGACCCGCGGCGCGAAGCCGCTCACCACGTCGCGGACCGCGGAGGGGAACACGTTCACGCCGCGCACGATCAGCATGTCGTCGGTCCGCCCGAGGCAGCGGACGCGCGGCGCCGTGCGCCCGCACGGGCACGGGCTCGTCCACACGCGCACGTGGTCGCGCGTCCGGAAGCGCAGGTGCGGAGCCGCCTGGTGGCGGAGATGGGTCAGCACGAGCTCGCCGGCGACGCCGTCCTCGAGCGCGAGCGCGGCGCCTGTCTCCGGGTCGACGACCTCTGCGTGCACGAACCCGCGCGCGCCCAGGTGCATCCCGGCCTGCTCCTCGCACTCGCCCCAGAGCGAGATGCCGATGTCCCCGATCCCCATCGCCTCCAGCACCTTCGCGCCCCACCCCTCCTCGAGCTGCGCTCGGAAGGCCGCCTCGCCGCCGCCCGGCTCGCCGGCGACGAGGACGCGCCGGACGCTCGACCCGCGCAGGTCGAAGCCGCGCTCGGCCGCCCACTCGATCAGGTACGCGGCATACGACGGCGTCAGCACGACCGCCTCCGGCCGCAGGAGCTCGATCGCCCGCACGAGCCGCTCGCTGTTGCCCGTCCCCACCGGGATGTGGGTGAGGCCGATGCGCTCGAAGGAGGCGAGCGCGGCCCCGGCCACGAACGGGCCCGCGTTGTAGGTGGTCACGATGCGCTGCCCCGGCTCGACGCCGGAGGCCGCGTAGCTCCGCGCCGAGCCCGTCACCCAGTCCTCCAGGTCGCGCGCGGTGAGCGGGATGTAGCTCGGCGTCCCGGTCGTCCCGCTCGTCGAGTAGATGCGCACGATCTGCGCCGGCGCGACGCACAGGTGGGCCCCGAACGGGTTCTCGGGCGTGCAGGTGGCGCGGATCTCCTCCTTGTCGGTCAGCGGCAGCCGCGCGAGGTCGCCGAGCCCGCCCGCGTCGGCGGGCGTCTCGAGCCCAGCCGCCCGCAGCTTCTCCCGGTAGAAGGCCGAGCGCTCGAACAGGTAGGCGAGCTGCGCGCGGTAGCTCGCGTCGTCGAGCGCGAGCTGCTCCTCCCAGGGGCGCGACTCGACCTCGGGCTCGAGGATCACGCCTCGCCCGGCTCGTACTCGACCGCCCTCTCCGCCGCCTCGGCCAGCCGGAAGCCGAGCGGCCGCTCGCGCTCCTCCGCGAGGTGGGCGAGGAGGCTCGCCGTCCGGGCCAGGATGGGAACCGCCTTCACGACCGACCGCGGGTAGCCGAGGTCGAGCAGCACCGCCGCGATCGGCAGCGCCACGTTCATCGGCAGCGTCCTGCCCCACACCTCGACCACCGCGTCCCCGAGCGCGCGCGCCAGCGCCACGTGCGGCCCGGCGACGGCCCGCGAGTCCGCCAGCTCGAGGATCCGCTCGGCGCGCGGGTCGACGGGGCGGTGGACGGGGTGGCCGAAGCCCGGCATGCGCCCGCCCGCGCGGTGCACCTCGCGCGCGAGCTCGAGCGCGACCGCGTGCGGATCCGCGCCCTCGGCCACGCGTGCCTGTCCGGCCTCGAGCAGGCGGGCGCACTCCTCGGACGCGCCGAGCACGACCCGCCCGGCCCCGAGCAGCCCGGCCGCGACCGCGCCCTGCAGCGACTCCGGCTCCGCGGCGAGCGTCATCCGCGCGGCCGCGTTCGAGGGCATCAGCCCGTGCTCGGCGATGGCCACGAGCAGCAGGTCGAGGAAGAAGCGCTCGTCCTCGGTCGGCTCGCGCCCGGTGAGCAGGAGGTGGAAGTACTCCGTGAACGTGAGCCGCCCCATGAGGTCGCCGGCGAGGTCGCGACCCCGCACCTCGACCCGGTCGGGGTACGCGCGGCCGATCCGGGTGACCGGCCTCTCAGGCATCCGGCCCCAGCTCCCGCCGCACGATCCGCGTCCCCTCGACCATCGCTTGCAGCTCGCGGCCCGCCCGCTCGCGCGGGAGATGCTTCATCCCGCGCTCGGGCGCGGCGACGAGCCGCTCGGGCGGCGCCAGCTCGAGCGCGCCCCGCAGGCGCGCCGCCACCCGCGCCGGCGTCTCCTCCTCCTCGGCGGGGGGGCCGAGGACGCCGAGCAGGATCGTCTTCGTGGACCCGCGGAGCGCCTGCGGGTCGATCCCGGGCTGGGCCGCTTCGAGCGAGAGGCTGGTCGTCCGGCGCGAGGCCGGCTCGGCCAGGAACGGGTAGCCCGCCGGCCCGTCCCTGGCCTTGCGCACCTCGACCGGCCGCGTGCGCCGGATCGGGCCGCTCACGCCTGGGACGGTGTTCGGGTGCTGCACGGCGAGCCGGGCGGCGTCCTCCTCCGCCTGCTCGAGGAGCTCCTCGGGGATGCGCCAGCGCTCGCGCGCGCGGACGCGGGGCGGCAGCCGGTCGCGCAGCCGCTCGCGGTCGCTCGGCCAGCTCGGCTGCGGAGGGCTCCCGACGACGCGCGTGAGCGGCTGCTCGGACATCGGCGGCCATTCTCGCCGCTCGAGCGCCCGCGCGTCAGCGCTCGGACGTCGTCAGCTCGATGACGTTGCCGTCCGGATCGCTGAAGTAGAGCGAGCGCGAGCTGCCGTGATCCTCGAAGCACGCCCCCACCCCCTTCTCCGCGAGGTGCGCCCGCGCCCGCTCGAAGCTCTCGCGGCCGAGGGCGAACGCGACGTGGCGCAGGCCTGGCTCGCTCGGGTCGAGCTCGTCGCCGCCGGCATGCGCCTGGAAGAGCCCGAGCGCGGCCCCGAGCTCGCCCATGAAGACGGGCCAGTCGTCGTGGCGCGGGCGGTTCTTCTGCTCCAGCCCGAGCACGTCGCGATACCACGCGATCGAGCGCTCGCGGTCGCTCACGTTCAGCGAGACGTGGTCGAGCCGGGCGAGCCGGAACGCTGTCACCCGACGCCCTCCGGAGCGCGCACGGGCGAGACCTTGGTCCGGGCGAAGGCGGGCCGCCGGCGCACCTCGAGGACGAGCCGGTGCACGGCCTCGACCGCGCCGTCGGTCTGCGGGCGGCCGGCGCGGCTGAGCGTGTACCCGACGCCAAGCTCAGCCGGGGCCGAGCGAACGTCGTTCGGGCCGCTGTCGGCGAGCGCGCGCTCGAGCCGCCAGCCGGCCGCGAGCGCGGCGCAGCGACGGCGCGCGAGCGTGGAGGCCCGCCCGCCGGTCGGGCGGCCGTCGCGGCCGCTGACGAGCTCGATCGAGGCATGCGAGGAGCCGACGTCGAGCGCGATCAGCTTCGAGGCCGAGCCGTTGGCGCCCTGCACGAGAGCCGACGGAGACGCAGTCCATGCCACGAGCGCCGCGAGACGGTGGGCGCCCGGCCAGGAAGGGCCGGGGTGCTCGCACGCCCCTCTCGAGGACCCGCCGCTCGGGACCCCTCGGCGGCAGTCCACGCTAGCGGAGGGCGCGCAGCGCGCGCGTCAGCGACTGCCTCCCCCCAAGAACGCCCGCGAAGAGATCGCCCTCGCGCGCCACCCGGTCGAGGACGGCGTCCATCGTGAACGCGGACGGGTCGAGCCCGGCCCGCACCTCCTCCCAGCGGAGCGGCGTGGAGACGGGCGCGCCAGCGCGTGGGCGCACGGAGTAGACGGAGGCGTTGGTCGCGCCGAGGCGGTTCTGGTTCGCGTCCACGAGCACGCCGCGCCGCTTCCGCTTCGACCACTCGGTCGTGACCAGGCCGGGGTGGGTGCGGGCGAGCGCGGCCGCCACGATGGCGGCGAAGTCGCGCGTCTCGGCGAACGTGTGCCGCCGCGCGATCGGGACGAGCACGTGGATGCCCCGGGAGCCGGAGGTCTTGGGGTAGCTCTCCAGGTCGAGGAGCTCGAGCGTCTCCTTCACGAGCCGCGCCACCTCGACGACGTCGTCGAAGCTCGCGTCCTCCGCAGGGTCGAGGTCGAACACGACCCAGTCGGGCCGCTCCGGCTTGTCGGCGCGCGACGACCAGACGTGCAGGTCGATGCACGCCATGTTCGCCATCCAGAGGAGCGCGAGCTCGTCGTCGACGAGGGCGTACTCGATCGTGCGCGTCTCCCCCGCCCGCGTCGAGGCGGGGAGGGGCGCGCGCTTGATCCAGGACGGCATGTGCGAGGGCGCCTGCTTCTGGAAGAAGTGCTTGCCCTGCCAGCCGTCCGGGTAGCGCTTCATGGTGAAGGGCCGCTGCCGCAGGTGCGGGACGAGAACCTCGGCGACGTCGCGGTAGTAGGCGATCAGGTCGCCCTTCGTGATCCCCTCCTCGGGCCAGAACAGCTTGTCCAGGTTGGACAGTCGCAGCTCGCGTCTCCCCTTGCGGATGACCGGCGGCAGCGGCTCCCGCTCCTTGCGCACCTCGACGGCGGGCTTGTCCTCGCGGAGGCCGAGGTAAACGGGGGCGCGCAGGCGGCCCTCGTGCGTCCACTCCGCAAACTCGACCTCGCAGACGAGCCGGGGCTCGAGCCAGACGACGTCGGCGGGGCGCACGCGCGGCATCCTGGGCGGATCGGGGAAGGGGCACTGCGCGCGCACGAGCGGCCGGAAGCGCTCGAGCAGCCGCCCGATCTCGGCCTCGGTGAACCCCGTGCCCACGTTCCCGACCCAGCGCAGCCGGCCCGCCTCGCGCACGCCGACCACGAGCGCGCCGAAGCCGGAGGCGCGCCGGCCCTTCCCTTTCGTGTACCCGGCGATCACGACCTCCTGCCGCGCGCGCACCTTCACCTTGCGCCAGTCCTGGCTGCGCCTGCCCGGCTGGTAGCGGGAGTCGAGGCGCTTCGCGATCACGCCCTCGAGCCCCTGCTCGCGGGCGGCGGCGAGCAGCGCCTCGCCGTCCTCGAGCTGAGGCGAGAGGAGAACGCCCCTCGCGCCGGCGTCCACGATCCGCTCGAGCCGCGCCCGCCGCTCCGCGAGCGGGAGGTCGAGCAGCGGCTCGCCTTCCAGCTCGAGGAGGTCGAAGAGGACGAGCACGGTGACGCCGCGACCCTCTTGGAGGAGCGAGAAGCGGGAGCGTCCCCGCTCGTCGAGGGCGCAGATCTCGCCGTCGAGGACGGCGTCGGAGGTGCGCACGCCGAGCCGCGCGGCGCGCGCGACCTCGGGAAAGCGCCCGGTCAGGTCCTTCCCGTTGCGGCTGGTGAGCGTTACCTCGCCACCCGCGAGCATGACGAGCGCCCGGAAGCCGTCCCATTTCGGCTCGTACGCCCAGCCGGGGCCCTGCGGCAGGGTCTCCGAGGTGGAGGCGAGCATGGGCGCGTAGCGCGCGGCCGCGGACTCCCGCTCGGCCGCAGCCTCGTCCCTGCGGAGCAGGAGCCAGTTCTGCGGGTCGCCGGCGAGGCGTGCGGGGACGAGCGTCCACACGCCGCGCAGCCGCTGCCCGTGCAGGCGCACGGTGAGGCCGCCGTTCGGCTTCTCCTCGAGCAGCTCGTACGTCCCCCGGTCCCAGATCTCCACGGTCCCCGCCCCGTACTCGCCGGCCGGGATCTCCCCCTCGAAGTCGGCGTACTCGAGCGGGTGGTCCTCGACGTGGACGGCAAGGTGACGCTCGCCCCGGCGAAGCGGGATCCCCTTCGGGACGGCCCAGCTGGCGAGCACCCCGTCGCGCTCGAGTCGGAGGTCGTAGTGCAAGCTCCGCGCGGCGTGCCGGTGCACGACGAAGCGCGGCCGGCCGGCCGAAGCCGCGGCCTCCTCGGGGAAGGGCTCGGGCGTCGCGCCGGGCCGGCGCTTGCGGCGGTACTCCTCGAGCATCACCTGTGGATTGTCGCCACGACCGCAACGTCATCTTCACATTCGGCGACGTTCGGCGACGATCTCCCTGCTCAGAGGGCTTTCCGAGCCGGGGATAAGCCTGTGGAAGTTGTGGAAAGCGCGGAGCGGAGCGGAGCGCTGTGTCCGCGAGCGGGAGCGAGCGGACCAGGGGAAGGGGCCTGAGGGAACCGGGAGGTTCCCTCAGCACGCGCCGCGCGATCACGGAGCGCTGTGTCCGCGAGCGGGAGCGAGCGGACCAGGGGAAGGGGCCT
>DATLYU010000087.1:0-7665 GCA_035574435.1 Gaiellaceae bacterium
CTCGAGGCCGCCCCGCCGCGTCTCTTGCCGTGGTGCGTGCTCCGTTCCTAGCCGGCCAGCGGCACCTGCACGAGGCGGTAGCCGGCGATGCCGCCCAGGGCGGGATCGCCCGAGCGGTAGGCCTTCAGGAAGAACTGCACGTTGAAGCCCGAGCGCGGCTGCGGGAAGAGCCGGTTCGGGAGCAGCTGCAGCGTGGCCCAGCCGTCCGCGCCGGTCGCCCGCGTCTGACCCTGGACGACACGCGGCGTCGCCCGCATGAAGACGAGCGCGCCGCTGACCGGGCGCCCGCCGCGAGCGGTGATGTGCACGCGCACGGTGATCGGGTCCACGCGCGAGGTGACCGGGCTCGGCGAGAAGCGCACCTGCGCGATCACCAGCCGGTCGCCCGCGGCCTGCAGGCTCGACACCGGCAGCGTCCCCGTCGGCGGTGGCGAGGGCTGCTGCTGGCGCACGACCGCAGTCGGGTTCGAGATCGCCGAGCGCGCTCCGGCGTCGTTGCGGGCCGTGACGCGCACCCGGATCGTGCGTCCGAGGTCGGCGTCCGCGACCACGTAGGTCGCGTCGTTCGCGCCGGAGATCTCGACGCAGTTGTCGCCCCGCTCGTTGCAGCGCAGCCACTGGAACGAGTACGTGATCGGCTGCTCGCCCAGCCAGTCGCCGCGATCCGCCGTCAGACGGCTGCCGGGCGACGCCGTCCCGGAGATGCTCGGCTCGTCCACGTTCACGGGACGCGCCGACTGCACGACGTCGGTCGGGTTCGAGGTCGCCGTGGCGGAGCCGTCCGCGTTCGTAGCCACGACCTGCGAGCGGATGCGGAAGCCGACGTCCGCCTGCCGCACGACGTAGGTCGCGTTGCTCGCGTTCGTGACGCGCCGGCAGTTGGAGGCATCAGGGGCGCCGCGGCCCTCGCACCGGAACCATCTGTAGGCGAAGGTCATCGGCTCGCTGCCGGTCCAGGTCCCGCGCGTCGTGCGCAGCACCTGCCCGACCATCGGCGTCCCGCTGATGCTCGGCTCGCCGGTGTTCGTGGGAGCGACCGCGGGCGCGGCCGACGCGCCGCCGAGCGCCCCGGCCAGCGTGGCTGCCGCGGCCGCGAGCGCGGCGACGGCGAGCGTGCCGAGCCGGCCGCGCGGGCCGCTGGCTTTCGTTGTAGGTCTCTCGTTTGTCATCGGGAGCTCCTTCCTCGCTCGTTCGGAGTGCTCACGAGGCGTCTACCCCGGAAGACGGCTGCGGCATCGGCGGGGCGAAAGGACTTACCCAACGCTTACGGCCCGTTCAGCGGGCCCTAACACCCGGGTTGAAAGGGTGACTATTAGGTCACATAATGTGCCCATGGACGACGTGTTCCGCGCCCTCGCGCACCCGGCTCGGCGCCGCCTGCTGGACGAGCTCTTCCGCAGCGACGGGCTCTCGCTGAGCGAGCTCGGGGCGGTGCTGCCCGAGATGACCCGCTTCGGCGTCATGAAGCACCTGCGCGTGCTCGAGGCCGCAGGCCTCGTGACGAGCAGACGGGTGGGGAGGGAGCGCCATCACTTCCTGAACGCCGTGCCCATCCGGCAGCTCCACGATCGCTGGCTCGACCGCTACCGCGCCCGCGCGGCCGCCGTCCTGCTCGACCTGAAGGCGACCCTCGAGGAGGAGGAGACCATGTCCGAGTCAGACACGCAGGTGTTCAGCGTCTTCGTGAAGGCGCCGCCCGAGAGGGTGTGGGAGGCGATCACCGACCCGGAGCTAACGAGGCAGTACTACTACGCGAGCAGCGTCGAGTCGGAGTGGGAGCCCGGCTCGCCGTACCGGTACGTGCTCGACGGCGGAGACGCGATCGTGGGGGAGGTGCTGGAGGCGGCCCCCCCGAGGAAGCTCGTCCTCACCTTCGACGCGCGCTGGGACGAGGACGTCACGGGCGACCCGCCGTCGCGCATCACCTGGGAGATCGCCGAGGCGGCTCCGGGCCTCGTCCGGCTCACCGTCGTGCACGTGGGCCTCGTCCCCGGCTCGGCCACGCACGAGCAGGTCGTGGGCGGGATGCCGTTCATCCTCTCCGGCCTCAAGACGCTGCTCGAGACGGGGGAGCCGCTCGCCGCGCCGGCGGCCACGGCCACGTCCTGAACTGCCCCGTCCCTTGGGGCACCCCAACCCACCACCCGCCTCGAGCGTAACGCCGAAGTCCGTACGCGTGGGACGCGGGCCTGTGCCGAATGTGCCACGAGGCGTCGGCACGGCCTGCCCCCATCGGCTGACCGCGTAGCGCCCCGGGCGCCAACCGGGAAGCGCCATAGCGGGCGGCCGCGCGCAGCGACGGGGACGCCGCGCGCCGGCCGCTATACTCCGCAGCCGCTCATGGCCGTCCCGAAGCGGAAGACGTCGAGATCGAGGCGCGACAAGCGCCGAGCCAACCACGGGATCTCCGTCCCGGGCCTGCAGGTCTGCCCGACGTGCCGCCAGCCCAAGCGGCCGCACCGCGTGTGCCCCAGCTGCAAGACCTACCGGGGCCGCGACGTCGAGCCGATCCGCCTCCAGGCGCCGTAACCTCCGCCTGCCGATGACGGTTCGCGTCGCGGTCGACGCCCTCGGGGGCGACCGCGCGCCGGAGGAGGTGGTGGCGGGCGCGCTCGCGGCCGCCCGCTTCGATCTCGAGCCGGTCCTCGTCGGGGCGGCCGGGCTCGCTGCCCACGGCCTGCGCCTGCTCCCGGCGTCCGAGCGGATCGGGATGGACGAGCAGCCGGTGGAGGCCGTCCGCGCGAAGCCCGACTCGTCGCTCGTGCGCGCCGTCCGCGCGGTCGCGGAGGGCAACGCCGACGCGGTCGTGTCCGCCGGCTCGACGGGGGCGACGCTCGCCGCCTCCCTCCTGCACCTGCGGCGCCTGCCCGGCGTCCTCCGCCCGGCGATCGCCGTCGTCATCCCGGCGCGCGCGGGCCCGACCGTCCTCATCGACGCGGGTGCGAACGCCGACGCGCGGGCCGAGCACCTCCTCCAGTTCGCCCACATGGGCGCCGTCTTCGCCGAGGAGCTGCTCGGCAAGCGCGACCCGAGCGTCGCCCTTCTCTCCATCGGCGAGGAGGACGAGAAGGGCAACCAGCTCACGCTCGAGGCGCACGCGCTCCTCCGCGAGAGCGGTCTGCGCTTCCTCGGCAACACCGAGAGCCGGCGCCTGCTCGAAGGCGACGTGGACGTCGTCGTGACCGACGGCTTCACCGGCAACGTCGCCCTCAAGGCGCTCGAAGGCACCATCCGCAGCCTCCTCGACTCGCTACGCGGGGAGCTGCGCGCGTCGCTGCGCGGACGACTGGGCGGGCTCCTCATCCGCCCCGCCGCCAGGCGCGTCCGCGAGCGCCTCGACCCCGAGACGTACGGCGGCGCCTACCTGCTCGGCTTGCGTGGCCTCGTCGTCATCGCGCACGGCGCGAGCTCGCGTGTCGCGATCGCCAACGCCATGCGGCTCGCGGCGCGCGGCGTCGAGCAGGGAGTGGTTCAGAGGCTCGAGGAGCGCCTCGCGCGCAGCGTGTTAGCATCGCGCGACCCTACCCCGACGGACGAGAAGTGAGGTTTTCCGGTGGCACAGTCGCGTGAGGAGATTCTCGAGCAGGTCAAGGCCGCGCTGAGCGAGAAGCTCGGCATCGACGAGAGCGAGATCACCGAGGACGCCTCCTTCGAGGAGGATCTCGGCGCCGATTCCCTCGACCTCGTCGAGGTGGTCATGGACCTCGAGGACCAGTTCGGCCTCAAGATCCCCGACGAGGACGCCAGGGAGCTCACGACCGTCGGCAAGGCGATCGACTACGTCATCGCGCACCAGGAGTAGCGCGGAAGGCACGGAGGCGCTCGGCCGGCTCATCGCCGAGCTCCCGCCGGCGCTGGCCGAGCAGGTCTTCACGCACGCCTCCTGGGCCGACGAGCGCGCGGCGTCCTACGAGCGCCTCGAGTTCCTCGGCGACAGCGTCCTCGAGCTCGCCATCGCACGCGCCGTCTACGACCGCTTCGAGCACGCCTCCGAAGGCCGCCTGGCCAAGATCCGCGCCCACGTGGTCTCCCGGCAGAGCTGCGCCTCCGTTGCGCGCGAGCTCGGCCTCGGCGAGCGGCTCGTCGCCCACGCGGGCGACGGGATCCCGCGCGACGAGCTCGAGCGCATCTCGCGCAGCCGCAACGTGCTCGCCGCGGTGCTCGAGGCCGCGATCGCCGCCCTCTACCTCGAGCACGGCTTCGAGGCGATCGAGCCCGCGATCGTGGCCGCGTTCTCGGAGAAGATCGAGTACGCGCGCTCGAGCCATGTGGACTACAAGACCGAGCTGCAGGAGGCGCTCGCGCGCTCCGGCCGGCAGGTGCACTACACGGTGCTCGAGGTCGAGGGTCCGCCCCACGACCGCCGCTTCGTCTGCGCCGCGCACGTGGCCGGCGCCCAGCTCGGGATCGGGCGGGGCTCGACGAAGAAGGCCGCCGAGCAGGAGGCCGCCCGCCAGGCGCTCGAGGCGCTCGGCGTCGTCCCCGAGCGCATCTGAGCGCCGGTGGGCGTCGCCTGGCTCAGGACAGGCGCGTGATCGTGAGCTCGATCCGGAGCGTGAACGCGCAGTCGCGGGCGGACCGGGCCTCGGTGCAGCGACCGCCATAGCTGTCGTCCAGGGTGACGCTCCTCCCCTTCCTCAGGTACGCGAGCGCCCACCAGTCGCCCTTCCTCCCGCGCGAGTCGAGTGTGCGAGCCCCACGTCCGTGGGGAAGCGCTTCGCCCACGACGGTGCGACGTCGCACCTTCGGAACGGGTCGCGGCCGGGCGAGACGTTGACGTCGATCGAGCTCTTGTACAGGCGGCTGAGCGGCTCGCCGAGCCTCCTCGTGTTCCCCGGGTCGAGCGTCCGGTCGAACACCCGATCCGTCCCGAGCAGGCTGGCGACACGGGAGCTGAACGTCCGCTCCCCGCACTCGAGGGGCGGGAAGCGCCGCGGTCGAGCGCTCGAGCCCGCTGGACAGCCCCGGTTCACGCCGGACGTCTGGCTGACGGTTCGCGTCACCGTACCCCGCGCCTGGCCCACGGCCTGCAAGGTGGCCCACGGAACCGGCACCGACCTCCCGCCCAGCATGACCGACGTCGTGCCGGGCCGGTAGATCGTGGCCGAGCCCTGGAGCGGCTTCACGCTCCGAGCCACGACCCGGTTCGTTCCGCTCTCCCGCGTCCAGACGGTGCACGGGGTATCGTCGCCCGACTCGCGCGACCAGCCGACGAAGAGGGAGACATCGAGGGTCGCTGCGAGCCGGTAGCTCGCCAGGATGGGGCTCTGCGCGGGAGTGGTGGAGCCCGCTTCGACTCCGAACAGGGCGAGCGCGGCCGCGAGGACGACGGCGAGGAGAGGGCGCACGAGGACAGCTTCCCGTTCCGGCGACGCGCTCGCATTAGGGATATCCCCAGGGTTCCGCCGCGCGATCGTGGAGACCGGCGAACGGCGCCGGCGGACGCGCTCACCCAGCAGGAGCTCGCGGCCGCGCGCCTCGCGAGCTCCACCTCGGGAGCCTCGACGCAGGCTCCAGGCCCGCTCACGGACGCTCGGGGCGGCCGAAGCCTAGGGATTTCCCCGGCGCGATCGGGGCCGGGGTCGCCTTATTGTCGGCGGGCACGTCACTCGAGCGGATCCAGGGAGGGTGCGCGATGCGCGATCCGAGACTGATCACGGCGGCCGCCGCACTGGTCGTGGCGGCAGCGCTGGCAAGCGGTGCGGCTGCGGGCAGCCAGGGGCCCGGCGCCAACTCGTACAAGCAGGCAGGGAAGTGGGGCACGTCGGGGGCGGGGAACGGCCAGTTCCGGAACCCGTTCGGAATCGCGACCGACCGGGCCGGAGCCGTCTACGTGGCCGACACCGACAACAACCGCGTCCAGGTGTTCTCCGCGAGCGGCGCGTTCCAGCGGAAGTGGGGGTCGACCGGCAGCGCCGACGGGCAGTTCCTGAGCGCGCAGGACGTCGCCGTCGACGCCCAGGGCGGCGTCTGGGTCGCCGACTACCGGAACGATCGCGTGCAGAGGTTCAGCGCGGGCGGAGCCTTCCAGCAGTCCCTGCCCGCCAGCCAGCCGACCGGCGTCGCGGTCGACGCCGACGGCAACCTCTACGTCCTCGAGCTGAGCGGCCGGGTCACGCGCTACGACAAGGCCTCCGGCTATGCGGCCGGAAGGTCGTTCAAGGCGGCCGGCAAAGGCGGCGACCTCGAGGTGGACGCCGCCGGGAACATCCTCGCGGCCGATCCGGGCGGGCTCAAGGTCACCCGCTACGACAGCGAGGGCAGAGCCAGGGGAACGATGCGCGGCGGTCTGAGCGCGCCGATCGGGATCGGCGTCGACCTCGACTGCAACGCGTGGATCACGCAGATCGCGGCCCGGAGGGTCGCGAAGTTCTCCGCCTCGGGCAAGGTCCTCGCCACCGTGGACAGCGCGGGGGCGATCCCCGAGGACGTCGCCTTCGGCCGCAAGGGCGACCTCTACCTGCTCGGGCAGGGAGAGGTGATCCGGTTCGCGGAGGACAGGTCGAAGTCGGCGACGGCGAGCATCCCCGGCGCGATCAAGGTCTCCGGGGGGGTCGCGAGGATCCCGTACACGCTCGGCGGCGTCGCCTGTCCGGCCGAGGTCGGCGCAACGGCGACCGTGACCGGCAGCGGTATCTCCGGGAAGGCGGCCGGGCTGAAGCTCAAGGCCGGCGCGAGGAACGTGATCGAGATGAGGTTCTCGAAGGCCGGGCCCGGCAAGGCGATCTTCAAGATCGTCCTCCAGACGAACGGGCGGCCGACGATCGAGACCCGGAGCGTGACGGTGAGCGGGAGGTAGGCGGCCGGGCGGTGCCGCAGAGAGACGTCGCGGAGGCCGGACCCTCCCGGCCTCCGCGGCCGGCGCGCGCCGTCCGTCTCGCTCGCGAGAATGCGGCCCGGTGCACCTGCGCACGATCCGCATCCGCGGCTTCAAGTCGTTCCCGGACCCGCTCGAGATCCGCCTCGAGCCGGGCGTCGCCGTCATCGTCGGCCCCAACGGCTCGGGCAAGTCGAACGTCGTGGACGCCGTCGTCTGGGCGGCCGGCTCGCTCACGCCCTCCGAGCTGCGCGCCGAGAAGCCGGACGACGTCCTCTTCGCCGGCGGCGCGCAGCGACGCCCGGCCGAGCACTGCGAGGTCGAGCTCGTCTTCGACAACACGGACGGCGGCTGGCCGGACCTCGCCTACTCCGAGGTCTCGATCATGCGCCGCCTCGTGCGCGGGGGCGAGGGGCAGTACCTCGTCAACCGCACGCCCGTGCGGCGCACCGACCTCGTCGAGCTCCTCGCCGACGTGGGGCTCGGCGCCGCCATGCACTCCGTCGTCGGCCAGGGCAAGGTCGAGCAGGTGCTCGCGTCCAGGCCCGAGGACCGGCGCGCCCTCGTGGAGGAGGCCGCAGGCCTCGGCAAGTTCAAGCGCCGCCGGCACCGGGCCGAGCTCAAGCTCGCCCGCGTCGCCGTCCAGGTCGAGCGGGCGCGCGACGTCGAGGAGGAGGTGCGCAAGCGACTGCGTCCGCTCGCCCTGCAGGCGACCGCGGCCGAGCGCGCGGAGAAGCTCGCCTCCGAGATCGCGGCGCTCGAGAAGCGCCTCGCCGAGCTCGACCTCGCCGACGTGGCCGAGCGCCGCGCCGCCCTCGAGGAGCAGCGCGAGGGCGCGGCGCTCGCCC
>DATLYU010000088.1:0-3207 GCA_035574435.1 Gaiellaceae bacterium
CCGCGGGCGCGGCTCGCCGGCCGGGCCCGCCGAGGAGCCGTCTCCCGAGAGCGCGGCGAGCGCGGCCACGCCGGCCGCGGCGAGCGCGGACAGCAGGACGAGGAGGAGGACACGACGCCGGGCGCTCACCGCCCGCGACGATAGCCCGGCCGCTGCCGGCGTCCCCCGGGACTCCGCTACAGTTCGGAAAGTAATGACGACGTACCGAGAGCTCTTGGCCCGGGTCCGGGAGGAGATCGAGGAGATCTCGACGATCGAGGCGCACGAGCGCCTCGCCTCGTCGGACCCCCCGCTCTTCGTGGACGTGCGGGAGCCCGACGAGTGGGAGGAAGGCCACATCCCGGGCGCCGTGTACACGGGCCGCGGCCGCCTCGAGCAGCGCATCGAGGGCCTCGTCCCGGACAAGGGCCGCCCGCTCGTCGTCTACTGCTCCGCCGGCTCGCGCTCGGCGTTCGCCACGAAGACGCTCCGCGAGCTCGGCTACGAGGACGTCGTCAACCTCGCCGGCGGCTTCTCCGACTGGAAGCGCAACGGCTACGAGATCACGATCCCGCGCGCGCTCACGCCCGAGCAGCGCGCGCGCTACAGCCGCCACCTCCTGATCCCGGAGGTGGGCGAGGAGGGCCAGCAGCGCCTGCTCGACGCGCGCGTCCTGCTCGTCGGGGCGGGAGGCCTCGGCTCGCCGGCGTCGCTCTACCTGGCGGCGGCAGGCGTCGGCACGCTCGGCATCGTGGACGCAGACGTCGTCGACGAGTCGAACCTACAGCGTCAGATCGTCCACGCCACCGACCGCCTGGGCGAGCCCAAGGTGCTCTCCGCGAAGCGGACGGTCGAGGCGCTCAACCCCGACGTCACCGTCGTCCCCTACCAGGAGCGCCTCACGTCCGAGAACGTCGAGCGGATCCTCGCGGACGGCTGGGACGTGATCGTGGACGGCGCGGACAACTTCCCGACGCGCTACCTCGTCAACGACGCGTCCGTGTGGCACGGCGTCCCCGTCGTGCACGGATCCATCTTCCGCTTCGAGGGCCAGGTGACGGTGTTCGCGCCGGGCGCGGGTCCGTGCTACCGCTGCCTCTTCCCGCAGCCGCCGCCGCCCGAGCTCGCGCCGAGCTGCGCGGAGGGCGGCGTGCTGGGCGTGCTGCCTGGGATCGTCGGCTCCATCCAGGCGAACGAGGCGCTCAAGCTGGTCCTCGGGCGCGGCGACTCGCTCGTCGGCCGCCTCCTTCTCTTCGACGCGCTCGCGACGACGCTCGACGAGGTGACCGTCCGCCGCGACCCGGACTGCCCGGTGTGCGGAGATCGCCCGACGATCATCGACTACGTGGACTACGTCGAGTTCTGCAACGCCCCCCTCGCCGGCCGGTGACGCGCGTCCGCATCCCACCCACGCTGCGCGCGGAGGTCGGCGGCGCGCGCGAGCTCGAGGCGCACGGAAGCACGGTCGGCGAGGTGATCGAGGACCTCGTCGAGCGCTACCCGACGCTGCGGGCGCAGCTCTTCCGGAACGGCGACCTGGGCGAGTTCGTGAACGTCTACCTCGGCGGCGAGGACGTGCGCACCCGCGAGGGGCTCGCGACCCGGGTCGGCCCGGGCGAGACGCTCATCCTCCTGCCGGCGCTGGCGGGTGGCGGCTAGGGCGCCGCACACGCAGGCCGCCTCGCTCCTCGACCTCGTCGGCTCGACGCCGCTGGTCGAGCTCCGGCGGCTCGCGCCGAAGCCCTCCGTGAAGCTGTACGCGAAGCTCGAGGGCCAGAACCCAACGGGCTCGATCAAGGACCGCGTTGCGCTCGCGATGATCGAGGCGGCCGAGGCCTCCGGCGAGCTCCAGCCGGGGCGCCGCCTGCTCGAGCCGACGAGCGGGAACACGGGGATCGCGCTCGCCCTGGTCGCGAAGCTGCGCGGCTACCCGCTCACGTGCGTCCTGCCCGCGAACGTGACCGAGGAGCGGCGCCGCCTGCTCCGCCTGTACGGGGCGGAGATCGTGGACTCGCCGCCGGAGGAGGGCTCGAACGGCGCGGTCCGGCTCGCGCTCGAGCTGGCCGAGCGCGACCCCTCGCTCTTCATGCCGTTCCAGTACGCGAACGAGGCGAACCCGCGCGCGCACTACGAGGGCACCGGCGCGGAGATCGCAAGCGCGCTCGAGCGCGTGGACGTCTTCGTGGCCGGCCTCGGCACAGGCGGGACGCTGATGGGGGCGGGCGCGCGGCTGCGGGAGGCGTTCCCGGACGTCGTGGTCGCCGCCGCCGAGCCGCTCCCCGGGGACGAGGTGATGGGGCTGCGCTCGCTCGCGGACGGCTACGTACCGCCGATCCTGGACGTGTCCAGGCTCGACCGCAAGCTGCTCGTCACGAACGAGGAGTCGGTGGCCGGCATGCGCCTGCTGCTCGAGCGCGAGGGCGTCTTCGGCGGCGTCTCCTCCGGCGGCGTGGTGCACGCGGCGCTGCGCCTCGCGGACGAGCTGGACGAGGGCGTGGTCGTGTGCGTGCTCGCCGACGGCGGCTGGAAGTACCTGTCCGCCGGCTTCTGGGAGGCCGAGGACGTCGAGGGCGCGCTGGAGCGCTCCGTCTGGTGGTGATCCCTGCCGACGTGGAGCGCGCGCTCGCCGAGCACGCGCACGCGGAGGCGCCGAACGAGGCGTGCGGGCTCGTCGTGCTGCGCGACGGGGTCGCCGAGCGCTACCTGCCCGGCCGCAACGCCGCCTCCTCCCCGTTCCGCTTCGAGCTCGACGTCGACCCGGAGGCCTGGTTCCTGGAGGACGAGGGGTACGAGCTCGCCGTCTTCCACTCGCACGTCACCTCCCCGCCCCGCCCCTCGCGCACGGACGTGGAGAACATCGGCCTCTGGGCCGGGCGGCCGTACCTGATCTACACCGTGCGCACGGGCGAGCTCGCCGCCTGGCGGATCGCGGAGAACGCGATCGAGGCGCTCCCGCTCGTGACGAACGGCGGCTCCGCGGCGTAGAGAGCGCATGCAGACCACGCTGCGCGCCCTGCTCGCGGCACTCGCCCTGGGCCTCGCCGGCTGCGGCGGCGGCTCGGAGGACGCCGCGCGCGACGGGGCCCCCTCCGCCGCCGCGCCCATCCCGGGCGGAGGGCTCTCCGTCGAGGAGGCGCTCGCCTCCCCGCTCGAGGGCCCGCTCGCCGTCGCGGGCTACCTGCTCGAGCGCGACGGGGAGCTGCGCCTCTGCTCCACGGTGCTCGAGTC
>DATLYU010000089.1:0-13615 GCA_035574435.1 Gaiellaceae bacterium
GCGCACGGCGCACGGAGCTCGAGGTCGAGCTCGCGCGCCTGGACGCCGAGGCCGGCGATGCCCGCCGCCGCTTCGAGGCCGCCGGGGAGGTCGAGGCCGCAGCGGGCGACGACCGCGACGAGCTCGCCGCCCGCGCCGAGCGCCTGCAGGCGCGCCGGCTCGCGCTCGGGCAGGTCAACCCGCTGGCGAAGGAGGAGTACGAGGCGGAGAAGGAGCGCCTCGCCGACCTGCGGGCGCAGCGCGAGGATCTGGAGCGCAGCCTCGAGGAGCTCGACCGCCTGCGCGCCGAGCTCGCGGAGACCGTGGAGCGCCGCTTCGCGGAGACGTTCGCCGCAGTCGAGCGCCACTTCGCCGAGGTCGCGGCCACCCTCTTCCCGGGCGGCGAGGGGCGCCTGCGCCTCGTCGAGCCCGAGGAGGAGGGAGGCGAGCCGGGCGTCGAGGTGGAGCTGCGCCCCGCGGGCAAGCGCATCACGCGCCTCTCGCTCCTCTCGGGCGGCGAGAAGGCGCTCGGAGCGATCTCCTTCCTGTTCGCGCTCTTCCTCGCCCGGCCGTGCGCGTTCTACCTGCTGGACGAGGTGGAGGCGGCGCTCGACGACGCGAACATCGCCCGCTTCGTGGAGCTCCTGCGCCGCTATGCCGATCACGCCCAGTTCGTCGTCGTCACCCACCAGAAGCGCACGATGGAGGCGGCGGACGTGCTGTACGGCGTGACCATGGGGCAGGACGGCGTCTCCCAGGTCGTCTCGCGCCGGCTTCCCCGCCAGGAGCACGCCGCGGCGTAAGCTGGGCGCCCCGTGGCGCGCACCTGGTCGGAGCTCCTCGGCGACGAGCCGGCGCCGGGCGACGAGCCCGAGCGCGCCGGCCTGCTCTCGCGTCTGCGCGACAGCCTGGCGAAGAGCCGGCGTGCCTTGACGGCCGAGCTCGCCGCGGCCGCGTTCGACCCGGCCGACGCGGAGGCGTGGGAGCGGCTGGAGGAAGCCCTCATCCGCAGCGACGTGGGCGTGCCGGCGACGGTCGAGCTCGTCCGCCGGCTGGAGGCGCGCGGCGCCGTTCCCTCGCTGGAGGAGGCGCTCGCCGAGGAGGTGGCGGACCTCTTCGGCGGCCCGCCCTCCCTCGCTCTCACGGGCGCGCCGAGCGTTGTCCTGGTCGTGGGCGTGAACGGGACGGGGAAGACGACGACCATCGGCAAGCTCGCCTGGAAGCTGCGCGAGCACGGGCGCTCCGTCCTCGTGGGGGCGGCGGACACGTTCCGGGCCGCCGCCGAGGAACAGCTCGAGATCTGGGCCGAGCGGGCGGGCGCCGACTTCGTGGGCTCGCCGCGCGGGGCCGATCCCGCGGCCGTCGCCTTCGACGCGGTGGAGGCGGGGCGGGCGCGCGGCAGGGACGTCGTCATCGTGGACACCGCCGGGCGCCTGCACACGCAGGCCAACCTGATGGCGGAGCTCGAGAAGGTCCGGCGCGTCCTCGCCGGGCGGGTGGAGGGCGCCCCGCACGAGACGCTCCTCGTCGTGGACGCGACCACCGGCCAGAACGGGCTCCAGCAGGCTCGTCTCTTCGGCGACGCGGTGGGCGTGACCGGGGTCGCGCTCACGAAGCTGGACGGCAGCGCGCGCGGCGGAGTCGCGATCGCGATCGCGTACGAGCTCGGTCTGCCCGTGAAGCTCGTCGGGGTCGGCGAGGGCGTGGACGACCTCCGGCCCTTCGACGCGCACGACTTCGCGCGCGCGCTGGTCGCGGCCTGACCGGGGCCGCGGTCATCCCTCGAACGAGGTAACTCCATCCCTCGTTCGTGCTACCTCCGTTGCGTACGGCCGGGCGCCCGCGTACGCTGTGCCCGGTCCCTTCGAGAAGGAGGAACGGGGTGGCTGTGGCGATGTTCATGCACTGGCCGGGCGTGACCCCCGACCAGTACGACGCGCTCATGACGAGGCTCGACCTGGACGCGAACCCCGCCGCGGGCAGCATCCTGCACCTGGCGGCCGTCACCGACGACGGCCTCGAGGTGTGCGACGTGTGGCAGACGGAGCAGGCGTTCCGGGGCTTCCTCGAGTCGCGGATGCTGCCGGCCGTCCGCGAGATCGGGATCGAGGGCGAGCCGACGGTCCAGCTCGTCCCCCTGCGCAACCTGTACGCGGGCGATCCGGACATGATCGACCGCATCGGGGCCCTCTCGGTCCCGGCGGCCGTCGCGAGCTGGACGAGCTGAGGCGCGGGCGGCGACGCCTGCCGCGGCGTGCCCCCAGCTAGGGTCGCAGCTCGACCCGGTACTCCTTGATCCCCGGGTTGTCCTTGACCGTGACGTAGATCGTCGCCTCGTACTCCTTCCCGTCGTGCCAGCCGGGGTCGTTGCGCCGTGCGTCCTGGCCGGCCGCGTCGAACGCCTCCTTCAGCGCCGCCTTGAAGGGGCCCTTGAAGTCGTTGCCCTGCATCGTTCGCTCCTCCCTTTTGGCGGGCGGCTAGATTGGCCGCGCCGCAGTTGACACCGCCTCGTGCCGGAGCGGAAGCGTCCGGCCGTTCCTCTGCCCCTCGTCTCGCAACGTCGCGAGCAGCTCGCCGCCGAGCGCCGGACGGAGCGAGGCCTCGAGCCGCGCTTCGAGCACGCGCTCGGTCGGCTTGAGCGCGTCGTCGGCGCGCAGCGCCTCGGCCGCGCCCCACAGGCGCGCCGCCTCGTCCGGCTGGTTCGAGTCCGCCGCGGCGAGCGCCAGCGCGAGCAGGCACTCGGCGCACGTGCGCGTGTCCGCGACCGCGGCGTAGATGTCGAGGCTCTCCGCGAGCAGCGCCCGCGCCCGACCGGGGTCGCCCTCGAGCAGGCTCAGCTCGCCGAGCATGCAGGTGGAGGCCGCGACGTGCAGCGTGTCCCCGAGCTCCTGGGCGGTCGCGAGCGACTCCTCGAAGGCCTCCCGGGCGCGTCGCAGGTCGTCGGCCAGGAACGCGCTCTGGCCCAGGTTGTAGGCGGAGTCGGCGACGAGGAGGAGGTCGCCGAGCGCGCGCCGCAGCGCGAGCGCCTCCGCGTTCAGGGCGAGCGCCCGGGTGTGGTCGCCGCCCGCGTCCACGACGCTCGAGAGCACGTTCAGGGCGCCGGAGACGGCGCGCGAGTCGCCCAGGCCGCGCGCGCGGGCGACCGCCTGCTCGGAGAGCGCCTCGGCGCGCGCGGGATCCCGATCGAGGGCGATCCAGGCGAGCTCGGAGAGGGCGAACACGACCTCGCGCTCCTGCCCGAGCTCCTCGAACAACGGCAGCGCCTCCTCGACCAGGGCTTCCGCATCGCTCGTCGCGCTCTGCGCCATCGCCTGCCGCGCCGCCGCCCAGAGCGCCTTCGCGCGCACGTCGCGGGGGACGCCGTCCGCCTGCGCGAGGCCCTGGCCGAGCCAGCGCCGCGCCTCGGTGACGTGCCCGTGCGCGCGCCAGAAGCGGCTGAGCGCAGCCGCGAGGCGAAGGCCGAGCTCCCTTCGGCCGGAGGCGAACGCGAAGGCGAGCGCGGCGCGCAGGTTGTCGAGCTCCAGGTCGAGCCGCTCGAGCCACTCCGCCTGGCGCGGCCCCACGAGCTCGTCCTCTGCCCGCTCGGCGAGCTCGCGGAAGCGCTCGGCATGGCGGAGCCGCAGCTCCGCGAGCGTGCCGCGCTCCTCCAGTCGGGCGACGGCGTCGGTGCGGACCGTCTCGAGCATGGAGAGGCGGACGTCGCCGTCGGCGACGTCGCTGCGCACGAGGCTCCACGCCACGAGCGCCTCCAGGTCGCGGTAGAACTCGGGCCCCGCGCCCGCGACCGCCTGCGCGTCCTCGAGCGTGGCGCTGCCCGCGAAGACGCCGAGCGCGTCGTGCAGGCGGCGCTGGCCGTCGGTCAAAAGGCGGTAGCTCCACTCGATCGCGGCGCGCAGCGTGCGCTGGCGCTCGGGGAGGTCGACCGGCCCTTCCAGGTCCAGGGCGAGCCCCTCGTCCAGCGCGCGCAGGACGCGCGCGGGCGGGAGCGCCACCAGGCGCGCGGCGACGAGCTCGATCGCCAGCGGCAGACCGTCGAGGCGGCGGCAGATCTCGTGCACGGAGGGAAGCGCGTCCTCCTGGAGCACGACGCCTCGTGCCGCCGCGAGCTCCACGAAGAGCGTCGCGGCGTCCTCGGTCGCGAGCGGCGCGAGCGGGAGGACGCGCTCCCCGGAGAGGCGGAGCGGCGTCCGGCTCGTGCACAGGATCTCCAGGTCGCCGACGCGGTCGAGGAGCGCGGCCAGGTCGGGCGCGGCGGCCGCGAGGTGCTCGAGGTTGTCCAGGAAGAGCAGCGTGCGCGTGCCCCGAAGCGTGTCCGCGAGCGCGTCCAGGAGCGGGCGGGGCCCGGTCTCGCGCACGCCCACGGCCCGGCCGATCTCGGGCAGGACGAGCGCCGGATCGGCGAGCGGCGCCAGCCCCACGAGCTGCACCGGGCGCTCCCGCGCGAGCGCGGCGGCCGCCTCCAGCGCGAGCCGGCTCTTGCCGGCGCCGCCGGGGCCGGTGATGGTGACGAGACGCGCCAGCGGCTGGGCCAGGAGGTCGCGCACGGCTGCGAGGTCCCCGGCGCGCCCGACGAGCCGGTGGTGCAGCGCCGGGAGCGTCGAGCCCGTAAGCGTCCGCGGCGGCGGGAACGCGTCGGGGAGCCCGTCCGCCTGCACCTGGAAGAGGCGCTCCAGCTCGGGGATGTCCTTCAGTCGGTGGCGCCCCAGATCGCGCGTCCGGCAGCCCGCGTCCGCCAGGAGCTCGCGCGTGACCTCCGAGAGCAGGATCTGCCCGCCGTGCGCGACCGCGCAGATGCGGGCGGCGCGCACGACGTCGAGCCCGACGTAGCCCTCGGCGCTCCGCTCGGGCTCGCCGGTGTGGATGCCCATGCGCACGGACACGGGGTCGCCGCCCGGCCAGCGCTCCGCGGCGAGCGCGCGCTGCGCCTCCACCGCCGCGGCGACCGCGTCGGCCGCGCTGCGGAAGGCGACCATGAACGCGTCGCCCTGCGTGTCCACCTCGCTGCCCCCGAAGCGAGCGAACGCCTCCCGCAGGAGCCGGCGGTGACGTCCCTGCACGTCCGCGTACGCGGAGCCGAGCCGGCGCAGGAGCCGAGTCGAGCCCTCGATGTCGGTGAAGAGGAGCGTGACCGTCCCCGAGGGCAGGTCGTGGCGGATGCCCGGTTGGGACATGGCCCGAGTCTAGGAGGCCGGCGGGGACACGTCTACGTGGCGAACGGCACGAATGCGGCCCGCGTACACTGTCCGGCCCGTGTTCGACGCCCTCTCCGACAAGCTCCAATCCGCCCTCAGCGGGCTGCGCACGGGCGGCCGCCTCGACGAGGAGGCCGTCGCCAAGGCTTTGCGCGAGGTCCGGCTGGCTCTCCTCGAGGCGGACGTCCACTTCGAGGTCGCGAAGCAGTTCACGGCCACGGTGAAGGAGCGCGCGCTCGGCCAGGAGGTGGGCAAGAGCCTCACCCCGGCCCAGCAGGTGGTGAAGATCGTCCACGAGGAGCTGACCGCGCTCATGGGCACGGGCGACTCGCGGCTCGCCTTCGGGCGGCCGCCGACGGTCGTCCTGCTCGCCGGCCTGCAGGGATCGGGCAAGACCACCGCGGCCGCGAAGCTCGCGCTCCTCCTGCGCCGCGAGGGGAAACGGCCCGGTCTCGTCGCCTGCGACCTCCAGCGCCCGGCCGCGGTCGAGCAGCTCGCCCAGCTCGGCCGGCAGATCCAGGTCCCGGTCTTCCGGCTGGACACAACGGACGCGGTCGCCGCCGCACGGCACGGGGTGGACGCCGCTCGCCGCGACGGCCTGGACGTGGTCGTGCTCGACACCGCCGGGCGGCTGCACGTGGACGAGGAGCTGATGGACGAGCTCGAGCGCGTGCGGGCCGCCACCTCGCCGCTCAACGTCCTGCTCGTGCTGGACGCGATGACCGGGCAGGACGCGGTCAACGTGGCGCTCGCCTTCCAGGAGCGGGTCGCGTTCGACGGCGTGATCCTCACGAAGCTCGACGGCGACGCGCGCGGTGGTGCCGCGCTCTCCGTGCGGGCGGTCACCGGCCGGCCGATCAAGCTCGCCTCCACGGGCGAGAAGCTCGACCAGCTCGAGTACTTCCACCCCGATCGCATGGCGTCGCGCATCCTCGGCATGGGCGACGTGCTCACGCTCATCGAGCGCGCCGAGGCGGCGGTGGAGGAGGACGAGCAGGCCGAGCTCGAGCGCCGCATGCGCGCCGGCGAGTTCACCTTCGACGACTTCCTCGCGAGCTATCGCATGCTGCGCCGCATGGGGCCGCTGCAGGGCGTGCTCAAGCTCGTGCCCGGTCTCGGCAAGCAGCTCCAGGGGGTGGACGTGGACGAGCGCCAGCTCGCGCGGGCGGAGGCGATCGTGCTCTCCATGACGCCCGAGGAGCGACGCCTGCCGCACATCATCACCACGCAGCGCCGGCGGCGCATCGCCGCGGGCAGCGGGACGACGCTCGACGAGGTGAACAAGCTCATCGCCGCCCGCAAGCAGATGGCGAAGATGATGAAGCAGCTCGGGAAGGGGAAGCTGCCCGCGCTCCCCGGCGTGCAGCCGCCGCGCCGGTGATCCGAAGAACGGGGGCTCGCGGGGGCCATGGGCTCCCCGCGCCGAGCTCGGGAGGGAAAGCTCCGGCCTTTCAGGGGATGCGGCCGCCGCGGCCGCGCTGAAACGGGCACAATTCCCCGTCCCCAGACCGACGAAGGAGAAGCATGGCGGTAAAGATCAGGCTGGCGCGGATCGGATCGAAGAAGAACCCGATCTACCGCGTCGTCGTGGCCGACTCGCGCGCGCCGCGGGACGGCCGCTTCATCGAGATCGTGGGCCGGTACAACCCGCAGACGGAGCCGTCCCTGATCGACCTCGACGAGGCGAAGATCTCCGACTGGCTGGCGAAGGGCGCCCAGCCGACGGAGCCCGTGTCGCGGCTGCTCAAGGCCGCGGGCATCGGTGGCTGAGCTGCTCGAGTGGATCGCGCGCCAGCTCGTGGACGAGCCGGAGGCGGTGCGCGTGGAGACGGAGCGCCGTGAGGACGCGGTCGTCTTCCGCCTGTTCGTGGCCGAGGACGACGTGGGCAAGGTGATCGGGCGCCAGGGCCGCCTCGCGCGCGCGCTGCGCAGCATCGTGCGCGCGGCCGGCGCGCGGGCGCACGAGCGCTACCTGCTCGAGATTGTCGACTGAGGGCGAGCGGCTCGTCGTGGTGGGTCGGGTCGGCCGCCCGCACGGCACGGACGGGTCGTTCGTGGTGGAGGGCGGAAGCGGCGACCTGCGGCGCTTCGCGGCCGGCGCGACGGTGCTCGTGGACGGGGAGCCGGCGACGGTCGCCTCCGCCCGGCGTGTGGGCAAGGGGCGGCTGGCCGTGCGCCTCGACCGTCCTGCGCGGCGCGGCGCGGAGCTCGCCGTCCGGCGCGCCGACCTCCCGCCGCCGGAGGAGGGGGCCTACTACGTGGCCGACCTCGTCGGCCTCGAGGTGGTGGAGGAGGGGCGCCGCGTGGGGGTCGTCCGCGACGTGCTGCCCGGGCCGGCGAACGACGTCCTGGAGCTGGACACGGGCCTCCTGCTGCCGCTGGTCGAGGCGTGCGTGCGGGAGGTCGACCTGGAGGCCGGGCGGGTCCTTCTGAACCCCGGGTTCACCGACTGACGGCTACGGTTCGACGGTCGTGCGGCTGGACGTCTTCACCCTCGTCCCCGAGGCCTTCGCGTGGCTGCCCAAGCGGCGGCCGCTGGCCGCCGTGCTCGGGAGCGAGCTGGAGCTGCGCGTCTTCAACTACCGCGGCACGACGCCCCTCAAGGCGGGGCAGGTGGACGACGAGCCCTACGGCGGCGGCCCGGGCATGGTGCTGCGGGTGGACGTGGTCGCGGCCGCGCTCGACGCCGTCTACGGGGGCGTGCCCGAGCACCGGGTGATCGCGCTCACCCCGGCCGGACGGCAGCTCGACCAGCCGCTCGTGGAGGAGCTCGCCGCCGAGCCCGCGCTGACGCTCCTCTCCGCCCGCTTCGAGGGGTTCGACCAGCGCATCCTCGACCACCTGTGCACGGATCGAATCTCGATCGGGCCGTACGTGCTCTCGGGCGGGGAGATTCCCGCGCTCGCGGTCGTGGACGCGGTCGCCCGCCGCCTGCCCGGCGCGCTCAGCGAGGGGTCGGGCGAGCTGGAGAGCTACTCGCCCGCGCTCGCCGGCGGGATCGAGTACCCGCACTACACGCGGCCCGCGGAGTTCCGCGGGTGGCGCGTGCCGGACGTCCTCCTCTCGGGCGACCACGGCCGCATCGAGGCCTGGCGCCGCGAGCGCGTGAGGAGCCTCGCGTGAGCGAGACCGAGCGTCGCGAGCGCGACGCCCCCGGCACGGCGTCCGAGCCCGCGGACGGGCGCCCGTCGCAGCACAGCTGGCCGCTCCCGTCGCCCGCGCGCGAGCTCCCCCCGCCCGCGCCGCCGTTCTCCTGGCCGCTGCCCGAGGAGGGGGAGGAGGCGGGGCGGCACGAGTTCCACCACCCGCTCGACCGCGTCACCGGCCGCCTGCCGCGCCGCCTGCGCATCCTCGTGGACTGGCTGGTCACGATCGTGGGCGCCATCGGGATCGTGCTCGCGATCAAGGCGTGGGTCGTCAACCCGTACCGCATCCCCTCGTCCTCCATGGAGCCGACGCTGCACTGCGCGCGGCCCGCTCCCGGGTGCGAGGCCCGCTTCTCCGACCGCGTGCTCGCGAACCGCTTCATCTACCACTTCCGCAGCCCGCAGCGGGGCGACGTCGTCGTCTTCCAGACCCCGCCGCGCGCGGAGCGCGAGTGCGGCACCGGAGGCACGTTCGTCAAGCGCATCATCGGGCTGCCCGGGGAGAGGCTGCGCATCCGCGTCATCCGCGGAGCGGCGTTCGTGTACGTGAACGGGCAGCGGCTGGAAGAGCCCTACGTGGAGCACGACCGGCGCGACATCGGCCCCGAGCGCACCTACCGGGTGCCGGCCGGCCACTACTTCGTCATGGGCGACAACCGCTCGCAGTCCTGCGACTCGCGCGAGTGGGGGGCCGTTCCGCGGGACAACCTGATCGGCAAGGTGTTCATGACCTACTGGCCGCCGAACCGGATCTCGTTCCGCTAGCATTCCGCCCCGGCCTCGCCGCCTTTCCTCTCCGATGAACACCACGATCGAGAGCCTCGAGCAGCGCCACCTGCGCACGGACCTCCCCCGGTTCAAGGCGGGCGACACCGTGCGCGTCCACTTCAAGGTCATCGAGGGCAACCGGCAGCGCATCCAGGTGTTCGAGGGCATCTGCATCAAGCGCCAGGGCTCCGGCTTCCGCGAGACGTTCACCGTCCGCAAGCAGTCGTTCGGCGTGGGGGTCGAGCGGACGTTTCCGCTCCACTCGCCGAAGATCGAGAAGCTCGAGGTCGTGTCCATCGGCGACGTCCGCCGCGCCAAGCTCTACTACCTGCGCAAGAGAGTGGGGAAGAAGGCGCGCGTCCGCGAGCTCCGGCAGGGCTAGCGACTATCCTCGCCGCGTGGCCCGCTCCTCCGGCCAGCGGCTCCTCGCGCACGACCGCCGCCTCGGCGTGCGCTTCGTGGCCGGCGCCGACGAGGCCGGGCGCGGGTCGCTCGCGGGGCCGCTCGTGGTCGCGGGCGTGCTGCTCGACTACGCGGCGCTGCGCGGCCACCGCGTGCGGCCGCTCGCGGGCCTGAACGACTCCAAGCAGGTGGCTCCGGAGGAGCGGGAGGAGCTCTTCCACGCGGTCGAGGCGTGCGCGTCGGCGATCAGCGTGCGCGTCGTGCCCGTGCGCGAGATCGACCAACGCGGGCTCCACCGCTCCAACCTCGCCGGGCTGCGCGCCGTCCTCCAAGACCTCTGCCCGCCGGCCGAGGCCTGCCTCGTGGACGGCTTCCGGCTCGGCCCGAGCGCCCCGCCGCACCGCGCGCTCGTGGACGGCGACGCGGCGAGCGCCGCCATCGCCGCCGCCTCCATCGTCGCGAAGGTCGTGCGCGACCGGCTCATGCGGCGCCTGGACGCGCTCTACCCGCGCTACGGCTTCGTCTCGCACGTCGGCTACATCACGCCGCAGCACTCGGCGGCCGTGCGCGCCTTCGGCCCCTCCGAGCTCCACCGCCGCTCCTTCGACGCCGCCTGCTACGCGGCGTGAACCGCGGGGAGCGCCGCGCGCTCCTGCACTACCGGCTGCGCGGCTACCGGCTGCTCGAGGCGAACGCGCGCGCCGGGCCGTACGAGCTCGACCTCGTCCTCCGGCGCGGGCGCCGCGTGCTCGTGGTGGAGGTGAAGGAGAAGGCCGGCGAGGGCTTCGGGCACCCGCTGGAGATGGTGGACGAGGAGAAGGCGCGGCGCGTGCACGCGGCGGCCGCCGCCTGGCTCGCGCGCCATCCCGAGCACCGGGACGCCGAGCTCCTCATCGAGGCGGCCGGGGTGCGGGGTGGGCGCGTGGAGCGCGTGCCGCTCGCGTAGCAGGATCCGGGCGCCGCGGTCCGAACCGTGAGGCGTGGCGCCGACACAGGCCGCGCTCTACCGCGAGCTCGAGGGTCTCCACCTTTCCTGGTCGGAGGCGGAGCTGCCCGAGCGGGAGCGCACGAAGCACGTGCACCGGCTGCACCCATACCTGGGCAAGTTCGTCCCGCAGCTCGTGGAGGCCCTGCTCGCGCGCTACGTCCGTCCGGGCGGGCGGGTGCTCGACCCGTTCGCGGGCTCGGGGACGACGCTCGTGCAGGCGCTCGAGTCCGGCTACGACGCCGTGGGCGTGGACATCGCCGCCTTCAACGCGTTGCTCATGCGCGTGAAGACCGCCCGCTACGACCTCTTCGCGCTCGAGACCGAGCTGCGCGACGCGCACGCGCGCCGGGGCCGCTCGCGCGCCCGTCCCGCCGGCTACGTGCGTGAGTGGTACGCGCCGCGGGCGGCCGCGGAGCTCCTCCACTTCCGAACCCTGCTCGCCGGCTACGAGCACGCGGACGTGCTGCGCGTCGTGCTCGCGCGCGCCGCGCGCTCGGCACGCCTGACGGCGCACTTCGACCTCGACTTCCCACGCCGCCCGCAGCGCGAGCCGTACTGGTGCCACAAGCACCGGCGCACGTGCCGGCCGGTGGACGAGGCGGACAAGTTCCTCGACCGCTACCTGCTCGACACGCTGGAGCGGATCAAGGCCTTCCACCGCGTGCGGGCGCGCGGCCGGGAGGCCGCGGTCGTGCACGGCGACGCGCGCGCCGTCGAGCTCCCCGGGCCGTTCGACGCCGTGCTCACGTCCCCGCCCTATCCGGGCCTGATCGACTACCACGAGCAGCACCGCTACGCCTACGAGCTGCTTGGCCTGGACGACCGCCGCGAGCGCGAGCTCGGCGCGGCCGCGCGCGGGACGAGCCGCGCGGCGCTCGAGGAGTACGCCGAGGGCGTCGCGTCCGTCCTGCGCCGCTGCGCGGAGGCCCTCACGCCGGGCGCGCCCGTCCTCGTCGTCGTCAACGACCGGCGCGACCTCTATCCCCGCATCCTCGCGCGGGCGGGCCTGCGGCTCGTCGACCGCCAGGAGCGCCACGTGAACCGGCGCACGGGCCGCCGCGCGGGCGAGTACTTCGAGTCCATCCTCGTCGCCGAGCCGGCCCGCGGGTGAGCCGGGGCGGCTCGGGCGCCGTAAGGGAACCGTAAGGAGCCCGCGGGCTTCGCCGTCGCCGGCCGACCGCGCGGTTAGCCTGGCCGCGGCACAACGGAAAGGGGTTGCTCATGCGAAAGCTCTTCCGGCGACCGTCGCCGGCCCTCGTCGTCGCCTCGCTCGCGCTGCTCGTCGCCCTCGGCGGGACGAGCTTCGCCGCCGCCACGCAGCTTGCGCGCAACAGCGTGGGGACGGCCCAGCTCCGCGCGGGCGCGGTCACGAACCCGAAGATCCGCAACAGCGCCGTGACCTCGGCGAAGGTGGCGAACCGCTCGCTTCTGCGCGTGGACTTCGCCCCCGGCCAGCTGCCCGCGGGGCCGACCGGGCCGCAGGGGCCCGCCGGGCCGGCCGGGCCGGCCGGGCCGCAGGGGCCCGCCGGCGTGATCGGCGCGATCACCGTTCGCTCGAGCTCGGCTGTTATCAACGACCCAACTTCCGCACTCGACATTGGGAAGGCCAGAGTGACATCAACGTGCCAGGGCAATGAGCGCGCCATATCAGCCGGCACGTCGTGGGGCGATGATGACGAATTCCAGCTCTACACGAGCGAGATTCAACCTCAGGTGAACTCGCAGAACCAGGTTGTTGGATTCTCGGCTGTCGGGCTCAACAACACAGCCCAGTCGAGCACGTTCACCGTTCATGTTCTCTGCTACACGCCCTGAGCCTGTAGCGCTTTCGGCACGGAGACGTTCCCCATGCGGGACGTCTCCGTGCCTACCGTCGGGTCGTGCTCGCGCGCGCGACCACTCACGCCCTCGTCGGCCTGGACGCGCGGCGCGTGGAGGTGGAGGCGCACGTCCAGCCGGGCATCCCGGGCTTCGCGATCGTCGGCCTCGCCGACCGCGCCTGTCAGGAGGCGAAACACCGGGTCCGGAGCGGCGTCCTCTCCGCGGCGCTCGAGTGGCCCGGCCACCGCCGGCTCACGGTCAACCTCGCGCCGGCGGCGCTGCGCAAGGAGGGCTCGGGCTTCGACCTGCCCATCTCGCTGGCCGTCCTCGGGGCCACGCGCCAGCTTCCGCCGGAACGCCTGGCCGGGCATGCGGCCGTCGGCGAGCTCGCGCTCGACGGCCGCGTGCGCCCGGTGGCGGGAACGCTTGCGGTCGCGGAGGCGGCGCGCCGCGCCGGGCTCGAGCACGTGGTCTGCGCCGAGGAGTCGGCCGCGGAGGCGGCGCTCGCCGGCGTGCGGCCGGTGCCCGTGCGCGACCTGCGCGACGCGGTCGCGTACTTCCGCGGCGAGGCGTCGGCCCGCCCCTTCGAGCCGCTCACGCAGACCACGCAGTCGGGGCCCGTGCCCGACCTCGCGGACGTACGCGGGCAGGAGCGCGCGCGGCGCGCGCTCGAGGTCGCGGCGGCCGGAGCCCACAACCTCCTCCTGGCCGGGCCGCCCGGGACCGGCAAGACGATGCTCGCCCGCCGCCTGCCGGGGATCCTCCCTCCCCTCTCCCGCGCGGAGGCGCTCGAGGTCACGCGCATCCACTCCGTCGCGGGGCTGCTGCCCGCCGGGCGCGCGCTCGTTACGGTGCCGCCCTTTCGCGCGCCCCACCACGCGGCCTCCGTCCCCGCCGTCGTGGGCGGCGGCCCCACGCCGCGGCCCGGGGAGGTCTCGCTCGCGCACCGCGGCGTCCTCCTCCTGGACGAGCTGCCCGAGTTCCCGCGCTCGGTGCTCGAGTCGCTGCGCCAGCCGCTCGAGGACGGCGTCGTCTCGGTCGCCCGGGTGGGCGGTCACGCCCTCTTCCCGGCCCGCTTCCAGCTCGTCGGCACGATGAACCTGTGCCCCTGCGGCGCGCGCGGCGATCCCTCCGTCGAGTGCGGCTGCACGGCCCAGCGGCTGGCCGCGTACCGCGAGAAGCTCTCGCGTGCCCTGCTCGATCGCTTCGACCTGGTGGTCGCCCTGCCCCGTTCGCGCGCCGCGGAGCTCGCGGCGCCGCCCGGCGAGCCCTCCGCCGCCGTCCGCGAGCGCGTCGTTCGGGCGCGGGAGCGCCTGCGT
>DATLYU010000090.1:0-10940 GCA_035574435.1 Gaiellaceae bacterium
CCCGGGAGGGGAGACGACGTTCACGGCGACCGCCGACGACGGCGTGCGGGTGTGGGTGGACGGCGTGCTCGTGATCGACGCCTGGGTGGATCAGCCGCCGACGACGTACACGGCGACGCGGACCTTGGCTGCGGGCAGCCACCAGGTGACCGTCGAGTACTACGAGCGGGGCTGGGGAGCGGTGGCGCGTGTGAGCTGGGCGCCGTAGGGCGGTCGTCCGTGGGCGGCCGCGGTAGCCTCTCGCCCGTTGCCACAGCGAGTGCTGATCACAGGGGCGGGTGGGCTGATCGGGCAGATCCTGCGCGCAGGACTCGCCGATGGGCGTCTCGTTCGCGGGCTCGACGTCGCCCGGCACCCCGGAGTCGACCACGTCGCGAACATGACGAAGCTGCGGCGGGCCCGGCGCGCTTTCCGCGATCTGGACGCCGTCGTCGACCTGGCCGCCGATCCGAGCCTGTCCGCTTCGTGGAGGGCGGTGCGTCGGAACAACGTGCCGGCGACGCTCAACGCCCTCGAGGCCGCACGGCTGGCGGGGGTGCGCCGGGTCGTCTTCGCGAGCTCGAACCATGTGGTCGGTGGGTACGAGCGGGACGAGCCCTACGCGTCCGTCGTCGCCGGCCGCTACGACGGACTCGATCCCGGTCGGCTCCCGCGCTTGCGGAGCGACGCCGCGATCCGGCCCGACACGCCGTACGCGGTCGGCAAGGCCCTCGGCGAAGCAGCGGCACGCTTCTACGCCGAGGTGCACGAGCTCTCGGTCATCTGCCTGCGCATCGGCACCGTCAACCGTGAGAGCCGTCCGACCACTCCGAGGCACTTCGCCACGCTCCTGACCCACCGCGACCTCGTGCACCTCGTCGACTGCTGCCTCGCTGCCCCGCCCGAGGTGGGCTTCGCCGTCGTCTACGGAGTGTCCGCGAACACGTGGCGTATCTGGGACATCGAGGAGGCGCGTGCGCTGCTCGGCTACAGCCCCCGGGACGATGCGGAGCGCTTCCGGGCGTAGGCGCTCTCGAGCTGCGACACGGTCACGAGCTCGAATCCATCCTCGACGAGGCGCGGCAGGACCACCTTCAACGCGTCCAGCGTGCGTGCACGGCTGGCCATGCTCGACGGGTCGCCGTCATGGAGACCCACGATCGCCCCTGGCCGCACCTGCGAGAGAACGAGGGTGGCGATGAGAGTGGCGCTGCAGCGCTCGTCCCAGTCGGGCGGCGTGATGTCGCCTCGCGTGTGGGCCAGACCGAGTCGGGAAGCGACCCGCAGTACGCGGTCGTCGACGTCGTAGTACGGGGCTCGAAAGCGAGACGGGATCTCGCCGGTGAGCCGATGGACGAGAGCACTTGTCTTCTCCAGCTCCTCGCGCACCCGCACGTCGTCGCACTCGGAGGCCAGCCGCGGATGTGACCAGGTGTGGTTGCCCACCTCATGGCCTTCGGAGCTGACGCGCTGGAGGACGTGCTCCCTTCCGGCGACCGCGCCGCCGATGACGAAGAACGTCGCCAGCGCGGCGTGGTGCGAGAGCAACTCGAGAATCGGCACCGTCCATTCGGACGGACCGTCGTCGAATGTCAGCGCAAGGCGAGGACGGTCGGACATCGCACAACGCTATCGTGAGCCGCCATGGCCCCGACGGACGGGCGGCTCGGTGGTGCGCCGCACTGGGACGAGGACCTAGGAGCACCGCCCGCCGACCTGACCGCGGTCGTTGCTCGCGGGGTGCTGTGGAAAGGCCTCACGCGGGTCGTCACGTCGGTGACCAAGCTGGTCGTGCTCGTCGTCCTCGTGCGTCTGCTGTCTCCGAGGGAGTACGGAATCGCCGGCATGGCGATGGTCGTGGCGTCCTTCGTCATGATCTTCACCGACCCGGCGCTCGCCGCGGCGATCGTCCAGCGACCCCGACTCGACGAACGGGATCGATCGACGGTGTTCTGGCTCGCAACCGGTCTCGGCGCGATCCTCATGCTCGCCGGCATGGCGTCCGCGGGCCTCGTCGCAGACTTCTTCGACGAGCCGCAGGTCGAGAGTCTCTTCGCCGCGTCCTCGGTGTGCTTCTTCGTGGCCGCTCTGGCCGTCGCCCACCGCGGCCTCCTCCAGCGGAAGCTCGCGTACAGGAGCCTCGAGATCCGCGAGATGGTCGCCGTCGTCACCGGAGGCGGCGTGGCGATCGTCATCGCGTTCGCGGGCTTCGGGCCCTGGGCTATCGTGGCGAACTTCATCGCATACACCGTGGCGTCGACCGTCCTGCTGTGGATCATGCTCGACTGGCGGCCCCGCCTGGTCTTCTCGTCCGTGAGCGCGAGAAACCTCGGAAGCTTCAGCTTCCTGGTCTTCTTGGCGACGCTTCTCTCGTGGGGCAACCAGAACGTCGACAGAGCCCTCGTGGGCCGCGTGCTCGGAGCGCCCGCGCTCGGTGCGTACTCGCTCGCGCAGAGCACGATGAACATGCCGACGGCGCTTCTCGGGCAGCCACTCCATCAGGTCGTCTCCCCTGCGTACGCGCGTATCCAGGCCGAGCCGGCCCGCCTCCAGCGCGCGTGGTTGACAAGCAAGACCGTCTCCGTCGGGGCTGTCCTCCCGGCCCTTCTCGGACTCGCTGTGCTCGCGCCCGACTTCGTGCAGGCCGTGTTCGGCGCGAAGTGGGACGACGCAGTGCTGCCGCTGCGGCTGCTCTGCCTGGGAGGGGTCGCCAACTCGCTCATGGCCCTGAACTGGAGCGTTCTCCAGGCGACAGGCGAGGCACGGGTCCTGGTACGGGTCATGGTTCTCTCTTCTCTCGTCACGTGGAGCGCGTTCGCGCTCGGGCTCTCCTGGGGCATCGTCGGCGTGGCCGCGATGTACGCGCTCGCCAGATGGGTGCTCGTCGTGCCGGCCACGGCGCTGACGACGAGGGCACTGGGCTTCAAGCTGCGTCCTGCCATTCGCGCCGGCCTCCGGACGTTGCCGCTCGCGATGGCAGCAGCGCTCGCCGGTCTGCTGGTGCGGCTCTCGCTCGTCGAGGCCGGGCTTCCGGCGTGGGCGCGACTTGTCGCGGCGGGAGCAGCAATCGCGCTGACGTACGGACTCCTGGTTCTCCTTGTCGCGCCGTCGCTCGTAGCACACCTCGCGCGGGCACTCCGTCGCGGAGCGGACGAGCGGCTCGTCTCGTGACGCCAGCGTGGCCCTCGCTTCCCGGCGTTACGTGGCTAGCATGAGAACCAGGGTCATCTAGGGGGAAAGGGAGTGCGTGTGAGCGAGAGCATGGGAGCCGCGCGAGTCGAGCTGCATCCCCAGGTTCTGCACGAGTCCATCGACGGGGAGGTCATCGCGATCGATCTTGCGACGGGCACGTACTACAGCCTGCGCGGCTCGGCAGCCGAGATCTGGAGCGTCATCCAAACCGCGCCGGGCGTCAGCCCGCAGGAGATCTCTGACGCGTTGGAGCGTCGATACGCAGGTTCTGGCGGCGAGTTAGCGCACGAGGTAACCGAATTCGTCGCGGAGCTCGTGGCCGAGGGTCTGGTCCGCCCCGTCGAGGGCGAGCGTCCACGGAACGGTCGCGCAGCGCTCGACGGCGTAGCCGGCACCGTGCACCCGTTCCAGGCACCGCGGCTCGAGAAGTACACGGACATGCAAGATCTCGTCCTGCTCGACCCGGTTCACGAGGTGGGCGGCGGGGGATGGCCCCACGTACCGCCCGACGCGACCGAGCGCGGCGCAGGTGCGTGATCAGCGCTCGTCCGTCCAGCTTCGGTCCGCGTAACACGAGCACGCCGAGCGCGAGCGGCGGGGCGGGCTGGCTCGCGTCCGTGACCGAGAGCCTCGCTGTCGCCGAGGCGTGCGCGGGCCGCGTCTCGACGACCCAGTACTCGATCGCCGCCCTACCTGTCACGCTGCGGTTTGCGAGCCCGTCACTCCGAGACCGGCTCGCGCCGGCGCTGGCTCACCTCGCACGACCTCACGCCGCCGCGCCTGCGCTGACGGTTCATCTCTGGGACTCGCGGTCCACGGGCGCGCCGCCGCCGTCGCCTCCGGCTCCGGATACCGGACGGGCGGTCGGCACGCTCTATCACCTGGACGAGCCGCCGATCCGTGCCGTGTACCAGTCCGGTCTCGAGTCGCTGAGCCTCCTCGACACGGGCCGCGATACGGCCTGGCACTGGGTTGCAGACGCCGAGCGTGTGCCGTACTGGGATCAGGCCTCGCCGATTCGCCAGCTGCTCTTCTGGTGGCTCCAGACCCGCGGATACCTACAAGTTCACGCAGGCGCCGTTGGCACCCCGGAGGGCGGCGTCCTCCTCGTGGGCAAGAGCGGATCCGGGAAATCGACGGTCTCGCTGTGCTGTCTCGGCTCGTCCTTGCAGTTCGCCGGCGACGACTACGTCGCCGTCTCCACCGGTCAGGCGCCGCAGGTGGCGAGCCTGTACGGCTCGGCGAAGCTCGAACCCGAGCACGTGACGCGACTCCTCCCGCATCTCGTTCCGCTCCTCGCGAACCGGGGGCGGCTCGACTCGGAGAAGGCGCTGCTGTACGTGAATCGGCACTTCCCCTCCCAGGTTACGAGCGGGTTCCCGCTCCGAGCCGTAGTCGTGCCGACGGTACGACCGGCGCAGCGCGAGTCACGGCTCGTCCCGATCTCGAGGTCAGCCGCGTTCGCCGCGCTCGCGCCGAGCACCATCGTCCAGCTCCACACCGCCCGACAGGACGCTCTCGCCGCGATGGCGGCCCTTCTCGCCCTCGTGCCCTGCTACGGGCTCGAGTTCGGCTCGGACCTCGCCGCCGTGCCGGACGCGCTCGTCTCGTTGCTCGAGCGTCTGAGCTCCTCGTGAGTACGCCTCTCGTCAGTGTGGTCGTCGCCGTCTACAACGGGGAGCGTTTCCTGCGGGAGGCGCTCGAGAGCGTTTTCCGGCAGACCTACGACTCGTACGAGGTCGTCCTGGTGGACGACGGATCGACCGATCGCACGGCCGAGATCGCCAGGGACTTCCCGGTTCGCTACGTCCGTCAGAGCAACCAGGGGTCGTCGGTGGCACGGAACGTCGGCGTCGCCGCGTCGCGGGGAGGGCTGATTGCCTTTCTCGACCACGACGACGTGCTGCCTCGCGACAAGCTGAGTCTCCAGGCGGGCTTCCTCATGGACCGGCCCGACGTCGACTGCGTCCTCGGGCGGCAGGAGTGGATCGTCGAGGGCGGCCAGGAGCCGCCCGACCTGCCGCGCGACCCACTGTTCGGCGACCCCGGAGGCATCGCACTTGGGTCGGCGATGCTGCGCGTCGAAGCGCTCGAGGCGGTGGGCGGGTTCGATGCGAGGTACCTGTACGCGGAAGATCGAGATCTCTTCGTCCGGCTCCGAGAGCACGGTATGGCAATCGCCGTACTGCCCGAGACAGTGCTCTACCGTCGACTCCACGGTCACAACAAGACGCTGTCGCCGCCCGCAAGCCATCCACTGCTCCGGTCTCTGCGCGAGAAGCTCGAGCGCGAGCGATCGTCGGAACGCCGATGACCGCCCGCGACGATCGCCTCGTCAGCGTGATCATCACCGTCTACAACGGAGCGGCGTACCTTCACGAGGCGATCGAGAGCGTGCTGCGGCAGACCTACGAGCCGGTGGAGCTCGTCGTGCTCGACGACGGCTCGACCGACGGCAGCGGAGACGTCGCTCTTCGGTACGGGTCGGCTCTTCGGTATGCAAGGCAGGAGAACGCGGGCATGGGCGGCGCTCGCAACAGTGCACTTCGGCTCGCACGCGGCAGCTTCCTCTCCTTCCTCGATGCAGACGATCGCTTCGTCGAAACCAAGGTCGAGCTCCAGATGGCATGTCTGGACGAGAACCCGGACGTGGACATGGTCTTCGGCCACATGACGGAGTTCGTCAGCCCCGACGTCGACGAGCAGACCGCGCGCCTGCTGCGGGCGCCGGTTCACGACGTGCCCTGGCGAACGCCCAATCTCATGCTCGTCCGTCGACGCTCGTTCGAGCGCGTGGGACCCTTCTCGACGGAGCTCCGTGTCGGCATCGGCGTGGACTGGTACGCCCGTGCGGTCGAGCGCGGGCTGAGAGAGCACGTTCTGCCGTCCATCGTGCTCGAGCGCCGGTTGCACGCGGGTAACAACGGCATCAGGTACCGCGACGCCCGGCTGCAGTACCTCCACGTCCTGAAGTCGTCTCTGGACCGCCGACGCGCGTCCTCAGACGAGCGACGGTCGGAGGACTAGCGAGCCGAGGGTCGTCCTCGTGTGGATGCCGCGGCGAGCGCACGGGCCGCGCGGCGAGCAATCGCAACCGGCAGGGCCGACGTGCGATCGAGACCCCATTCGCCCGCGAGGAAGCGCGGAAGCGTTCCGAGCGCCCGAAGCGGCGACTGTCGCTGCGTCGCGATCAGATGCGTCGCTGCGATCGCCGGGGTGTTGCCGAGGACGTGCCCGCCGCGACCGCTCAGCCGATGGGCGAGGGCCTCCCGCCGGGTGACCGGCTCCGCTGCGAGTTGCGCGATCGCCGTCGGCGGAATCTCGAGGCGCATCGCTCGGGAGAGATACGTGAGCCCGTCGTGCAGACGCGGTGCCATGCGAAGCCGTGCTGCATCGTGAACGAGCTCGTCCCAGTCGATCTCGTCTGCCGCCCCCCGAACGATCGCCGTCGCGTCCGCCACCCAGACGATCCTCTGCGGCGTTCGAGCTCCGAGGAGACATGTCCGCAGGAGCTCGTGTGTAGGACCGAGGGCGGCGGTCTGCACGTGCCCGACCGTCGCCGCACGCCGCGAGCGCCAGAGCGACTCGGGCGGAGCTGCGATGACGTCCTCCGTCAGGACGCGCGTCACCAGGCGGTACGGAGGCCAGGCGGTCCCGGGCGGAGTTAGGAGCACCCCGTGCGATCGGCTGGCGACCAGCCGCCATCCCCGCTTCTCGAGGGTGCGGCGACCTCGCTCGATCGCGTGCGGCTCGACGAGCACCGCCGGCTCGTCGAGAGCTCGATCCCCGGGGCGACGGTAGTACCCAGTCACCAGAGCGGCGTCGCCGAGGAGGACGCAATCGAGGCCGCTGGCCTGCAGCGCCGCCAGCATCGTGGTGAGCGAATCCAGGGCGACCTGCGTCCGCGTCCACGTGTAGCGAAAGACGCCCCGTAGCCTTGCGACGACGGGGTCCGCGAGACGACGCTGCGCCAGCCGCTGGTAGAGGAGAGGGAGGACGGCGAGCGACCCGCGCTCGAGACGCTCGATGTCGAAGTGTGGACGCAGCGCGAGCCATGCGCTCTCCGCGCGCTCGTCCGGTAGCAGTGCGGCCTGCAGCAGAAGCTCCTGTGTGGCGCTCGGCCAGAAGGAGCCGCTCAGTTCTGGTCGCCTCGCCAATCAGCCACCCGGCGGGCGGCGTCGATGCTCATCCTCCCACCTGCGCACGAAGATGGAGACCGGAGACGCGAGCTGCTTCGTCATCTTCAGCGTTCGCCTCATCTTGTCCCGCCACGTCTCGTTCTGGTCAGGCCGCAGCCAGCGGGTGACGGTTGCACCGGACGCGACGATGGAGTGCGGGGGACGCAGTCCGTAGAACGGCGCAACCGCTTCCGCCACCTTGGCCTCGAGCGCGGACCGCTCGTGCAGCGCGCGAAGCGGCCGCGACAGGAAACGGGCCCGCCTCTGCTCGCTCCGGTCGGCGAAGATCTGCGACGCAACTGCGAGTGTCGTCGCCCACAGGCGCTCGAGCCTCCACCGCCGCATGGTCTCGGCGATCGCATCCGGGTCCGCGTGGCTCGCGGACAGGATGACGTCGAGGAGCTGTCCCAGCCGGCCAAGAGGGTTCTCGCGCCACAGGTGCGCAACCAACACTGCCGTGCGATGCGCAGGTGAGAGCGCGAGGATGCCGTCGCCCGCCTGCGAGCGGCCCGACGCTGCCTCGATGATCTCGGACGCAGGCGGCGGAGCGAGCCAGAGCGGCCAGTTCGGGGCGCTGTGCAGCTCGACGCGTCCGGCGAGCCCTGGCCAGAGCAGCGGGGCGAGATGGTGATGCGCAGTGGGGGTCTGGGGAGTCGCTTCGTCCTCGCGAAACCCGCTCCGTAGCAGCGCGCGGTATGCCTGAGCAGCGTCCGCGACGAGCACGTCGAGGTCGCCCGATGGTCTCAGCTCTGGTCGTGGATAGAGGGCTGCGACGTCGGCTCCCTTGAGCAAGACAACCGGGCCGTCCACTGCGTGGCGAACGTAGGAAGCCATTGCCGCGAGGCCCATCCTGAGCGTCGCAGCACCTCGCTCGAGCGCGGCGAGCTCGGGGGGGATGGTACGCCCGGCAGAACGCCACCTCCAGGCTGCGTAGAGATGCAAGCGGTGGTGATGGAGGGCCGCAACCGAGGGTGCCCGATCGACGGCCGCGTCGAGACGAGACCACAGATCCACGCCTGAAGTATGGCCGTCTGCCGTCTGCTGGCCATTCGGGCCTCGCTCCTATACTCGGTTAGTGGGGGAGGCGGGTCATGGTTCACATCATCGACACGACGCTTCGCGATGGCGAACAAGCTCCAGGTGTCGCGTTCTCGGCCGCCGAGAAGATCGAGATCGCCGCGTTGCTCGACGAGGTGGGCGTGAACGAGATCGAGGTCGGCACGCCGGCGATGGGCCCTGCCGAGATCGAGGCCATCCGGGCAGTCGCTTCGCTTGGTCTCGGCGCGGAGCTGACGTGTTGGGCTCGGGCAACCGACGACGACCTGGAGGCGTCGGCCGCTTGCGGTACGCCCTTCGTCCACATCAGCTTCCCCGTTTCGTCCGTACAGCTCGAGATCATGAAACGCGGCACGGCATGGCTGCTCGAGCGGCTGGGGCGGCTCATCGAGAGAGCACGTCGGCAATTCGACGGTGTCTCCGTGGGTGCGCTCGATGGCACGCGTAGCAACCCGGACTTCCTGCTCGAGTTCGCCCGTGCGGCACAGGATGCCGGTGCGCGACGGCTCCGAATCGCCGACACAGTCGGTGTGGCAAACCCCGCCGACGTGACGCGGCTCTTCGCGGAGCTGCGCGCAGCGGTGACCGGCCTCACGCTCGAGTTCCACGGCCACGATGACCTCGGACTCGCGACCGCCAACACGCTGGCAGCGCTGGATGGTGGCGCGGACGCAGTCAGCGTGACGGTGAACGGCTTGGGCGAGCGTGCCGGCAACGCGGCGCTGGAGCAGGTCGCCGTTGCGCTGAAGGTCCTCCGTGGCATGGAGACGAGTATCGATCTGTCGCAACTCCACGAGCTGTGTCGCAAGGTGTCGGATTGCTCGGGACGGCCGATTCCAGTCTCGAGCCCGATCGTGGGTCGCGACGCATTCACGCACGAGTCCGGCATACACGTTGCGGCCCTGATCGAGAACCCGTACGCCTACCAGGCGTTCCTGCCCGCCGACATCGGTCGCAGCGAGCGCTTCGTGGCTGGCAAGCACTCGGGCTCGCGAGCCGTTCAGTACCTGCTCGAGCAGTGCGGAATCATCGTGGATGCGGATACGGCCCGCCGCTTTCTCCCCTTCGTCCGTCGGGCGGCGACCGACAGGAAGAGCGCGATCTCGCTCGGTGAGCTCGAGGAGCTCTACGTCTATGCAGCCTCGGTCGGCTTCGAAGCTTCGTGAGATCGAGTGCCAAGATGGAGGTGCTCCTCGTAGGCGGGGACGATCGCTCGATGCTCGCCGCCGGGCGCTCCCTGAGCGATCGGGGGATCGGCTTCGCGGCGATCGGCCTCTCTCCCGCGAGCGCTTTCGCCTGGTCGCGACACCTACGGGGTCGGATCGTTCCGACCCCGGTGGATGTGAAGCTGGACCCGGACCGACTCGGGGAGTTCGTGGTCGAAGTAGCCGCTCGTCCCGGAGTCGAGGTCGTCGTCCCACTGACCGACCGTGCGCTCGAGGTGTGCGACCGCCACCGCGCGAGGATCGAGGTGAACGCCCGGCTTGCCGCTCCGCCGTCCCACGCCGTGCGCGACGTGCTCGACAAACGAGCGAACCTCGAGCGCGCGCGACGCCTGGGGATCCCCTGCCCAGAACAGTTCGATCTCGAGAGCCTCGATCAGATCGTCGACCTCGCCGAGACCGTCGGGTTTCCGCTCGTCCTCAAGAACCCGAGCCGGACCGCGGTGGGGCGGACGCTCGGCTTCAGCTGGCTCGTCGCCGACAGCGAGGAGGAGGTTCGGCGCCTGCTTCTCCGCCACTGTCCCGATGGGCCGTATCCGCTGGTCCAGCGGCTGATCAGGGGCACGGTGCACAACATCTGTTGCTTCGCCGTGCGAGGCGAGCTGGTCGTGGCACACCAGTACGAGGCCCGTCGCCGGACTCGGGGATTGACGACGTATCGGGAGGTCGTTCCACTTGCGTCGCGCTTGCGAGGACATGCCGAGTCGATGCTCCGCGACCTTGGCTGGGAGGGGGTTGCGCACGTCGGCTTCTTCGTCGAGCCGAACGGCGATGTCCGTTACATGGAGACCAACGGCCGTCTCTGGGCATCCGTTGCCGGCTCGATCGCCTCGGGATGGGACTTCCCGTTCTGGATCTACGAGTACTTCGGGCTGGACAGGGTGCCCGTCGCACCGTCCCAAGGCGGGATCGGTAGGCGCTCGCGCTGGCACTACGGCGAGCTCATGTGGCTCGCCGACGTCCTCCGCGGCCGGTACGACGCATCGACGATCGAGCGCACGACACGGTGGCGAGCCGTCGTCGACTACTTCGCAGGCTTCTCGCCCCGTGTCGCTGCGGACGTCTTTCGGCTCGACGACCCAACGCCCGAGCTCATGGAGCACCTGCGAGGCCTCCGGGGCGTGGTCGCGAACGCCGTGCGAGGGGTTGGGCGGTCTCGGCGGATGGGTCGGATATCCTGAGGCGTCCGCGGAGAAGTGGCCGAGTGGCTGAAGGCGGCGCCCTGCTAAGGCGTTAGGTGGGGAAAATCCCTGCCTCGAGGGTTCGAATCCCTCCTTCTCCGCCTCACGCCGCCGGCGACTGAGGGCGCGCC
>DATLYU010000091.1:0-9524 GCA_035574435.1 Gaiellaceae bacterium
AGGCCGTACCCGATCGCCTTGTCGGCCAGCGTCGGCGCCGCCGTCTGCGCCGAGAGCGGCGTCGAGATCGCCCACTGGTTGTTGTTGCAGAAGAGGACCACCGGCGCCTTCAGCACGCCGGCGAAGGTCGCGCCCTCGTGGAACGCGCCCTCGGACGTGGCGCCGTCCCCGAAGTACGCGATCGCCACCCGGTCCTCCCCCTTCAGCCGCGCCCCCCAGGCGAAGCCGACCGCGTGCGGGACATGGGTGGCGATGGGGACGCAGATCGAGGCGACGTTGTAGTCGAACGGGTTCCACCAGCCCGCGGGGTGGCCGCGCCACCACTGCAGCACGGTGGACACCGGCATGCCGCGCAGGAGCCCGATCGCAGACTCGCGGTAGCTCGGGAAGATCCAGTCCCGCTCCTCGAGCGCGAAGACGGAGCCGGCCTGCATCGCCTCGTGGTTCCAGAAGATCGCGTACGTCCCGATCCGCCCCTGGCGGTGGTAGACGAGCGAGCGCTCGTCGTACGTGCGCAGGAGGACCAAACGGCGGTACAGGTCGAGGAGCTGGTCGGCGCCGAGGTCGGTGTCGCCGTCCGGGAGCGCTGCTCCGTCGCCGATGACGCGGCGCAGGCCCCCCTCGGCCGGAAGCACCTGGCTCATCGCCGGCTCAGTCTATGCGGAACCCGTCCCGGCGCCGCGGCGTAGGGCTGCACCGACGACGGGGAGCCGCCCGTGACCCCACGGTCCGCTGCGCTCGCCGCGCTCGCCGCCTGCCCGACAGGGTTCTTCCCCGCGTCCCTCGGCGCCTGCCCGGCTCGCCCGCCTGAGCGGGCTGCTGGACGCCTGACCGGCGTCGCATCACGCCCTGGCAGGCGTGTCCGCCATCGCCGCGCCTCCTCGCCTCGCTCGCGCAGGTGCGTCCTCGCCTCGCGACCCGCGTGCGCGCGCCCTCTCGGCGTGACCGTTCGCGGGTCGGGCCTCAGACGAGCACGGTCGCGGCGCCCCGCTCGGCTTCGAGCACGACATGCTCGACGTCGCCGAGGTCCTCGCCGTCCGCCTCGAGCGGGAGCGGGCGGTCGCAGGCGATCTCGATCCGGTCCGCGTCGTGCAGGTACACGAGGTCGGGAACGCCCGCGCGAGCGCCGAGCCCGGCGGCCCACCAGCCGAGCCGCGCGAGGTCGCGCGCCCGCACGCGGGCGGGGGCGAGCAGGTCGAGGCCGCCCTCGAAGGTCGCCTCCGGGGTGGGGCGCACGGGCACCGGCCCGGCGAACGTGTAGACCGGGCCGTTCGAGACGATGGCAAAGGCCGCGCGCCCGTGCCCCACGACCTCGAGCGCGGGCTCGAGCCGGAGCCGGTGGCGGGCGAGCGTGCGCAGCGCCGTCCAGGCGAAGACGGCGTTGCCGGGACGCCGCCCGTCCGCGCGCCGACCGAGCTCGTCCACCGCGCGCACGACCTCGGCGTCGAGGCCGATCCCGCACGCGAAGCCGAAGCGGTGGCCGTTGACCCGTCCGAGCGAGATGCGCCGGCTGCGGGCTCCCGCGCCCGCCAGGCGCCGCGCCGCCGCCACCGGATCGGGCGGGAGCCCGAGCGCGCGTGGCAGGACGCTCGTGCCTCCTCCGGGGAGGAGGCCGAGCGGCGTGTTCGCGTCGATGCCGTTCAGCACCTCGTTGTACGTCCCGTCCCCGCCGAACACGTACAGCGCATCCACGCGGCCCGAGAGCTCCCGGGCCAGCTCGGTCGCCTCCCCGCGCGCACTCGTGAGGCGCACCTCCGTGCCCGGAGGAAGCGCCGCCCGCACGGCCGCGAGGCGCCGCTCCGTCACGCGCGAGGCCCACGGGTTGGCAACGAGCACGCAGCGCACGTCCGCATCATGGACGCGACTCAGCGGGACGTGTCCCGGGGTCTGTCCCCCAGACACGTCTCCCCCAGACAGAGCACAGGGGGAGGTTGCTGAGGGCTGTCCCGCGGACACGTCCCGCCGGGACATGCCTGGGGGTCTGTCCCCCGGACATGTCCCCCGGACATGTCTCCTGGCATCTCCCCAGGCATGTCCCCGTGCGGAGACGCCAAGGCCCGCCGGGAGGGCGGTCGGCGGGCCTTGAGCGCGAGGAGCGGTCTGAGGGAGGAGCTACGAGACCTGGATGTTTCCCTTGAGGAGGACGCCGCCGGCGGCGTAGCCGTCCGCGAGGACGATCCGGAACGTGTCCGCGCGGCCCGGCTCGCCCAGGTCCTCGACCTGCACGACGAAGCGGACGCCGGGCACGCCGTCCACCGTCGCGCGGCCCGTGAAGGTCGCCTTCGTGCCGAGTCTGGTGAAGGAGTCGATCGCCGTCGCGGTGACCGATTTCTTCGTCTCCTTGTCGGTGAAGCTGAGCTTCCCGGTCGGCAGGCCGACGGCGAAGGAGACGTCGAAGCCGAACGTCGCCTTGCCGCCCGGCGCCGTTCCGCGCAGGATGGAGAGCTCGGCGAGCTCGCCCGGCGCCTGGCCGCCGCCGGATGCCCGCCCCGGCGTGTTCGGGGCCGGGAGGACGACGCAGTCGGCGTCCCGGCAGCCCGGCCGGAACGCGTACACGTCGAACCCGCGGCCCATGTCGCCCGCGTAGACGTAGCCCTTGTACTCCTTCGCCGACCACGTCTCCGCGCCGGGCATGACGTTCCAGCCGAGCGTGTTCCCCCACGTGCTCCGCGGGTCCTCGGCGACGCCGTCGGCGCCGCTCGAGGCCGATCCGAAGTCGAGGTGCCAGACGCCCGCGCCGTAGTGCGCGGAGACGAGCTGGCGCTGCGGCAGCCTCGAGACCCCGTCGTACCCCGCCTGGATCGCGCCCGGCCCGGCCGTCCCGTTCCCGCCCATGCGGAAGACGTGGATCGTGCACGCCCGCTCGGTGCGGCCGAGGCCGGCGAGGAGCGGCTCCAGCGGGTCCACGAGCAAGCCGGGGTTGGGGTAGAACCAGCCGCCGAGGCGCTGCGCCGGCGTGGCCGTCCCGGCGATCGGGAGCGACCAGAAGTGGATGCCGCCGATGACGCCGTTCGTGCTGGTGTTGCAGCGCGTCTCCTGGAGGCCGCCGCCCCGCTCGTCGGTGACGGCCAGGATCGCCTCGTCCGCGCTCGGGTCCGACTGGTGCGAGATCGAGACGTCGTTCGGGTCGTTCGCGATGCCGCCGTTCCCCTGGACGTCGTTGGGCGCCACCCCGACCGCGAGCGCTCGCCCGGAGAGGACCTGGCTGACGTCGACGATCACGGTGTCGTTGCCGACCGCGGCCACGAACATCCTGCTCCCGTCCCGGGAGAACGAGAGGTCGTGAGGGCTCCAGGTGCCGGGACGGCCGTTGGAGATGCATTGACCGGCCGCGGCTCCGGCGCAGGCGGCGTTCGCGAGCGTCGCGTTCTGCACGATGCGGTACACGCGCCGCGGGGGCGAGGTGCGCAGGTCGACGACGTCCACCGAGCCCTGCCCGCGCGGGTTGGACATGGCCAGCCACTGCCCGCTCGGGTGGATGGTCGAGTTGTGCGCGCCGCCACCGGGTAGCGCCGGCACGCAGTCGACGAGCGACGTCGAGAACGTCGCCTTCTGCGCGTCGAAGGAGAGCCGGACGAGGTCGACGCCGCCGTTCGCGCCCTTCGCCTGCAGGCAGGCGGAGGCGGCGGGAGCCGGGGCCGACCCGCTCAGCGGGTCGAAGCCGATCGCCGCCAGGTCGCCGCGCACCTGCACGTCGCCCTGCCAGCCGGGATCGGTGTACGCGCCCGCCGCGTGGGGGTGCGCCGGATCGGTGACGTCGAGGATGCGGAGACCGCCACCCATCGTCCCGACGAACGCGTAGTCGTGGGCGCCGTCGGCCGCCTGCCGCGACTGGAACTCGACGTCGGTGCCGACGAAGCCGCACACGTTCGCGAGGTGAGCGACGTTCCGGGCGGAGCGGGGAATCGCGCCGGGCGTCCCCAGCGCCTCGCAGGGGAGCGCGACGTTGCGGGCCGGGTCGAGCTCCTCGCCCTCCTGCGCCCACGCCACGCCGACGCCGGTCGCGGCCGCGACGAGCGCGAGCCCGACCAGCGCCCTGCCCAGGATGTCCGTGCCGAATCGAGCTCTCATCACGCTCACCTCACTCGTCGTACTCGGGGCAGAAGGGGGCGGCCGCGTCGTACGCCTTGGCCGTCTGCTTGGAGACCGCCCGCAGGGCGTCCACGCGGCCGTTGCCGAAGCACTCGTCGTAGCCGGACAGGCCCTGGTCGACGGCCGTCCCCTGGAGCAGGCTCTCGACCGAGGTGGGCGAGAGCTTCACGTCGCCGTCCGTGCCGAGCGTGCCGAGCTGGCTCACGACCAGAGCAGCGACGCCCGCCGCGTGTGGCGAGGCCATGGACGTGCCCGAGAACGCCGCCCAGGTGTTGCCGGGGACGGTCGAGAGGACGCCCGTGCGCGGGTCGCCGGTGCTCGTCCCGCCCGGCGCCGCTACGTCCACGGCGCCCGAGCCGTAGTTCGAGTAGCCCGCCTTCTGCCCGCGGTTGCCGAGCGCGGCGACGCCGATCACGCCCGGCGTCTCGGCCGGCACGACGTCGCAGTTGTTGCCGGCCGGCGGGTTCGCGAGGTCGGCGTCCGAGTTGCCGAGCGCCGCCACCGGGGTCACCCCCCGGTTGCGGGCGTACTGGACGGCGCGCTCGACCGCCTTGCGGAACGCCCGCTGCTCGGGGTCGGTCGCGCACTTGAACTCCGTGGACTCCTGGAACTCGTCGTCGTCCACGAAGAAGCTCATGTTGATCACGTCGAGCTGCTCGTCGCCGGCGTACGTGATGCCGTCCACGACCGCGCTCGCGTAGCAGAAGCCCGTCGAGTCGCAGACCTTGATCGGAACGAGCGTGACGTTCGGCGCGACGCCGACGACCCCGTGCCCGTTCGCCTGGGCGGCGATGATGCCGGCCACGTGCGTCCCGTGGAAGCCGTTGTCCACGCACGGCACCGGGTTGGAGACGGCGACGCCCGGCGGCAGCCCGGCGAGGGAGTCGCGGCCGCGCAGGCAGTCCACGTTCGTCCCGCCCTGCACGTCCTGGAAGTCCAGGTGCGCGCCGTCGATGCCCGTGTCCAGGACGCCCACGTCCACGGCGCGCGCGCCCGCCTGCACGCCGTGCGCCTGCGGCGCGCGGATGAGCGCCATGCCCCACTGCGTCGCCTCGAGCGGGTCGGCCGTCTGCTCCGGCCCGCCGCCCGGCACGCGCCCGGCGGCGTAGTCGCGCCCGACCGCTTCCACCACCGCGTAGCCGGAGAGGAGCTGGGCGAAGGCGGCGTTCGCCGAGTCGACGACGAGGACGCCGATCTGTCCGAAGAGGTCGCTCGCCACCGTGCCGCCGGCCGCCTCCACGAGCGTGACCGCGTACTCGTGGGCGACGGCGTAGTCGCACGTCACCGCGTAGCCGTTCAGGACCGCGTACTGGCAGACGACCGCGTAGCCGCCTCCCACCGCGTACGTCGAGTCCACGGCGTAGTCGCCGGCGAAGACGACGAGATGCCGCTTCGTCTCGCCGGTGCTCGCGCCACCGGTGCCGACGGGTCCCAGACCGAGCAGGAGCGCCATTCCGAGGAGGGCTCCCAGAACCGAGTGTCGCCTGCGCATCGCGCCTCCCGAGTCGGATACACCACTCGCCAGGGTGGCAACGAGTGGCGCCCGTCCCGTACCCACTTCGGGAACGGGCTAAACCAGGTCGGGCGAGCTACGCGGGAGCAGGCGCCGTACCGGCGCGCAGCCGCCGGGCCTCCTCGAACGCGAGCCCGGACTCCCAGACGTGCATGAAGGCGATCTTGAGGACGCTCGCAAGCGACGGGTGCTCGACGACGAGCATGGTGAGCGCGGGGCCCGCGGCGACAGGGTCCTCCATCCCGAAGAGCACGATCCGCTCGTCGATGATGACGAGCTTGAGCGGCAGCGCCTCCACGAAGCGGGCCTGCTCGCCTGCCTCGACGAAGCGGCGCACGCCCTCCACGTTCTCGGGGTCGTCGAAGACGGAGAGCTCGTACACGCTGTACACCTCGTGCGTCCGCGTGACCTCGAGCCCCTCCACGTTCTCCTCGGGCGGCGTCGCGTACGGCGGCTTCGTGAAGACGAGGATCTCGCGCTCGATCGCCGCCTGCAGCTCGCCGAAACGCTGGTTGATCGCCCCCCGGTCGCGCAGCACCTCGATGTAGTCGAGCGGGTCGGTGTGGGCCTGCGCCTCGTCGAACGCGGGCGCGAGCGCCTCCGCGAGCACGACCGACTCGCGCTCGAGGCGCTCCAGGCGCTGCCGGTGGTCGGAGACGAGACGCTCGATCGCGTCCGCCGGGGGCATGGCCACGTACTTCGTCACCTGGCCCGGGCGGGTCGCGGCAAGCCCGCGCGTCACCAGGCTGGCGAGGACGTCGTAGATGCGCTGGCGCGGGATGCCGGCGACGCGCTGGGTCTCGGCGGCCGTGGAGGAGCCACGGCGCGTGAGGGCGAGGTAGACGCGCGCCTCGTAGTTCGTGAGGCCGAGCTCCGAGAGCGTGCGGATGAGCTGCTCGTCCACGCCTCCGGCGAAGGTACCACCCTCGGGGGTGGCGGCAAACGGCCGGCCCTAGCCAGGCGTGGCGTAGCCGCGGATCCCGTCCACGAGCAACGCCGTGAAGCGGTCCGCGAGCTCGTCCGTGTCGCGGCCCGGCGCGAGCCAGGTGTAGGCCCAGTTCGCCGCCGAGAGGACGAGCAGCGCGGCCGCGGCCGCGTCCAGGTCGGTGCGCAGGCCGCCCGACTCGACGCCCTCCCGGAAGAGCGCGCGCCAGCGCTCCTCGTAGCGGCGCCGCTCGGCCAGGATCTCCTCGCGCTGCGCTCCCTCGAGGTAGCGCCACTCCCGGGTGAAGACCGTCGCGACGTCGAGCTGCTCGGCGACGACCCGCAGGTGGCCGCGCAGCGCCTGGCGCACGCGCTCGACGGCGGGGGCCTCCTCGGGCACCCTGTCGAGCGCAGCGTGGAACGCGCGCGCGCCCTCGCGCATGGTCTCGAACAGCAGGTCCTGCTTGGAGGCGGTGAGCGAGTAGAGGGAGCCCTTCTGGACGCCGAGCTCCTCCGCCAGGTCGCCCATCGAGGTGCCGTGGAACCCCCGCTCGGCGAAGAGGCGGGCGGCCGCGCGGGTCAGCTCCTCCCTCCTCGTGGCCATATACTCGATGCTAACGACCGTTCGGTAGGGAGGCGAGCAGCGTGGACGCGAGAACGCAGGAGTTCCTCGAGCACGTGCAGGCCGGCGGGCAGGTCGAGACGACCGACTGGATGCCCGACGAGTACCGCGCGCGGCTCGTGAAGTTCATCGAGATGCACGCCAACTCCGAGCTCATGGGCGTGCTGCCCGAGCGGGACTGGATCCTGCGCGCGCCCACCCTGCAGCGCAAGCTCGCGCTGACCGCGAAGATCCAGGACGAGGTGGGCCACGCCCAGCTCATCTACCGGGTCGTGGAGGACCTCGGCAAGCCGCGCCGCGCCTGCCTGGACGACCTCGTCGCGGGGAAGGCGAAGTTCCACAACGTCTTCCACTACCCGACGAAGACGTGGGGCGACGTGGGCGTCATCGCCTGGCTCGTGGACGCGGCCGCGATCGTCTCGCAGAAGGCGCTCCTCAAGTGCTCGTACGCGCCGTACGCGCGGATCATGAAGAAGATCTGCTGGGAGGAGTCCTTCCACATCCTGCACGGGCGCGACGTGATCCTGGCCATGGTCACGGGCACGCAGGAGCAGCTCGAGCTCGTCCAGGAGGCGCTCGAGCGCTGGTGGGAGCCGCTCATGCACTTCCACGGCAACCCGATCCCGGCGGAGGAGGACCCCATGTACGTCTGGCGGATCAAGAGCCAGGCGAACGAGGACGCGCGCCAGCAGTTCCTGGACGGCTACGTGCCGCAGATCCGCGAGCTGGGGCTCGAGATCCCGGACCCCGCGCTGCGCAAGGACGAGGAGACGGGCCGCTGGCTGTACACCGAGCCCGACTGGGAGAAGCTGCGCGCGGTGGTCAGCGGCCACGGGCCCGCCTCGGCCGAGCGGCTCGCCTTCCGGCGCCTCTCCCGCGAGCAGGTGGCGTGGGTGGAGAAGGTGGTGCTCGCGGAGGCCGCGTGATGCCCGTGTACGAGGTCTTCCGGCAGGAGCGCAAGGGGCAGCCGTTCCAGCACGCCGGCTCGGTGGCCGCCCCGGACGAGCGCTTCGCGGAGATCTACGCGCGCGAGCAGTACGGGCGCCGGCAGGAGTCGGCGGCGCTCTGGCTCGTCCCGCGCGACGCGGTGCGCGCGATCGTCGAGTTCCCGGACGAGTTCGACCTCAAGTACCGGCGCGTGGACGGCTACTCGATCAAGGAGCGCCTGCGCGAGGCGCGCGAGCGGGCCGGCACGACGGCGCTGGCTCCGGGGGCGAGCGAGGCGTGAGCGAGCGCGTCGACCTCCTGCTCGCGCTCGCCGACGACGAGCTCGTGCTCGGCTGGCGCAACTCCGAGTGGACGGGGATCGCACCCTTCCTCGAGGAGGACGTCGCCTTCTCCTCGATCGCCCAGAACGAGATCGGGCATGCGCGCGCCCTGTACGAGCTCGCCGCCGCCGAGCTCGGGACGACGGCCGACGAGCTCGCGTTCGACCGCCGGCCGGAGGAGTACCGCTGCGCGCCGCTCGTGGAGCTGCGCCGGCTCGAGTGGGCGCGCACGATCGCGCGCCATTGGCTGTACGAGACCGCGGACGAGCTCCGCCTCGCGCGCCTCGAGGAGTCGAGCGACCCCGAGCTCGCGGGCATCGCGGCCAAGATGGACCGCGAGGAGGCCTACCACCGCATGCACGCGGAGATGTGGGTGGACCGCCTGCTCGCCTCCGACGAGGGCCGCGAGCGCCTGCTGGAGGCGGTCGAGGAGCTGTGGCCGTACGCGCTCGGCGTCCTCGACGACGAGCTCCGCCCGGAGCTGCGCCGCCGCGCAGGGGAACGGTTCGGCCGCGCGCTCCCGGAGGTCGAGCCCGTCCCCCGCGGCGTGCACGAGGCCGAGCTCGCCGCGCTCTGGGAAGAGATGACGATGGTCCGGCGCTCGGCCCCGGCGGGCGCCCGATGGTGACGGCCGCGCAGGTCTGGGCCGCGCTCGCGGAGGTCCCGGATCCCGAGATCCCGGTCGTCTCGCTGGTCGACCTGGGCGTCATCAAGGACGTGGCGGTGAACGGGGCGCACGTCCGCGTGGACTTCACGCCCACGTTCCTGGGCTGCCCTGCGCTCGAGACGATGCAGCGCGAGATACGGGAGAAGGTGGCCTCGCTCGGCGCCGAGGCGGAGGTCCGCGTGCTGCTCGACGACTCGTGGTCGACCGACCGGATCACGCCGGCCGGGCGCGAGAAGCTGCGCGCCGCCGGCTTCGCGCCGCCCGCGCCGCGCCCGGCGGGGAAGCTCCAGCTCGTGCACCTCGAGCGGGGCGGCTTCCGCTGCCCGTACTGCGGCTCGCGGGAGACGCGCCTGGAGAACCTCTTCGGGCCGACGCCGTGCCGCTCGATCCGCTACTGCGCGAGCTGCCGGCAGCCCTTCGAGCAGTTCAAGACGATCT
>DATLYU010000092.1:0-15622 GCA_035574435.1 Gaiellaceae bacterium
GCGCTCCGCCCTCCAGCTCCTGCCAGCGGCGGTGGCGGACGGCGCGCCTCACCGCGCGCGGGTCGTGGCCGGACTCGAGCAGGCGCTGGCGGGCCTCGCCCTCCTGGGCCAGGCGCAGGAAGAGCCAGGCGATGGCGACCACTGTGACGAGCGAGCCCTCCAGCATCATCAGCGAGCCGGCGAGGCTCTGGTCGGCGGAGGGAGAGAGGCCGAGGTACTCGTCGCCCGTCTCGTACACGTCGTAGAAGGGCCCGCCGCCCCAGACGAAGACGTTCCCGAGGAGCGTCCCCACGAGGCGGACGCCGACGACGTAGGCGAGCTTCGGGCCGGTGCCGAACCACTCGGGCGCGGGCAGCGTCTCCAGCACCGGAAGCCAGAGGGCGACGCCGGCGGCGAAGAAGCAGGCGTGCTCGAGCGCGTGCACCGCGCCGTTCTCGAGCGCGGCCTCGTACAGAGGCGGCAGGTGCCAGAGGGCGAGGTTGCCGGCCCACACCGGCAGCGCGACGAAGGGGTTCGCGAGCGCCCGCAGGCGCAGGACGCCCGGCACCGCGAGCACCGGGCGCAGGAGCGGCCCGGTGAGCCCGGCGAGCAGGCAGAGCGGCGCGAGGTCGCCGACGAGCAGGTGCTGGACCATGTGGAACGTGAAGAGCTCTTCCTCGCCCACCTCGGCCACGGGCGAGGCGACGGCCGTGAGCACGAGCAGCACCCCGAGCGCGAAGAGCGCGACGCGCCAGCGCGGGACGGGCTGGCCGCGCCGGGCGAGCGTGCGGGCGCGCACGCCGTAGGCGAGCGCCACCGCGGCGAGGGGGACGAGCTGGAGCGGGTCGAGCGTCCAGCTCGCGACGAGGGAGGGCTCGTCCACGGGGTGCACTGTATGCCCGAGCCCGTAGACTCGGACCGTGGGGTCCGAGGAGCGGACGTACGCCGCCGCGGGCGTCTCGCTCGCCACCGCGGAGGCCGTCGTCGAGCGCCTGCGCGCGGCGGCGGAGTCGACCGGCGCGCACGGCTTCGGCGCCTTCGCGGGGCTGGTCGAGCTGGACGAGCGGCGCCTGCTCGCCGCCTCCACCGACTCGGTGGGGACGAAGCTCGTCCTCGCGCGCGAGCGCGGCGCGCTGCGCGCCTGCGGCGCCGACCTCGCCGCCCACTGCGTGAACGACGTGCTCACGTGCGGCGCCGAGCCCCTCCTCTTCCTCGACTACGTGGCCGCGAACCGCATCGAGCTCGAGCGGGTGGCGGAGCTCGTGGAGGGGGCGGCCGAAGTCTGTCGCGCGGCCGGGTGCGTGCTCGTGGGCGGCGAGACGGCGGAGCTGCCCGGCATCTACCGCGAGGAGGAGCTCGACTTCGCCGGCACCTGCGTGGGGCTCGTGGAGCGGGAGCGGCTGATCGACGGCTCGCGCGTGGAGGCCGGGGACGCCGTCGTCGGACTGCCGTCCGCCGGCGTGCACGCGAACGGCTTCACGCTCGTCCGCCGCGTCCTCGAGCTCGAGGACTACGCGGGCGACGACCTGCTCGCGCCCACGCGGCTCTACCTGGACGAGGTGCTCGCGCTGCGGGCGCGCGCGGACGTGCGCGCCCTCGCGCACGTGACCGGCGGCGGCATCCTCGGCAACCTCGAGCGCGTGCTCCCGGAGGGGCTGCGCGCGGAGATCGAGTGGGACGCCTGGGAGCGCCCGCCCGTCTTCGCCTGGCTCGCGCGGCACGTGGACGAGGAGGAGCTGCGGCGCGTGTTCAACCTCGGGCTCGGGTACCTGGCGGTCGTGGCCGAGCCCGGCCCCGACGACCTCGTCGTGGGGAGGATCGTCCCCGCGTGAGCGAGCGCGAGCGCCCCGTCGGCGTCCTCGTCAGCGGCGAGGGCACGAACCTGCAGGCCCTCCTCGACGCCGGCCTGCCCGTGGCCGCGGTCGCCTCCAACGTCGCCTCCGCCCGGGCGCTCGCGCGGGCCGCGGCCGCCGGCGTCCCGACGGCCGTCTTCGCGCTCGCCGACTACGCGGACCGGGAGGCCCGGGACGCGGCCATGGCGGCCTGGCTCGAGGAGCAGGGCGTCGAGCTCGTCGTCTGCGCCGGGTACATGCACCTGCTCACCCCCGCGTTCCTCGCCCGCTTCCCGAGCCGGGTCGTGAACGTCCACCCGGCGCCGCTTCCCGACTTCCCCGGCGCGCATCCGCTCGAGGACGTGCTCGCGGCCGGCGCCTCGCACGCGGCGGCCACCGTCCACCTCGTGGACGAGGGCGTGGACTCCGGCCCGGTGCTCGCGAGCGAGCCGGTCCCCGTCCTCGCGGGCGACACCGTGGACACGCTGCGGGCGCGCGTGCACGAGGCCGAGCACCGCGTCCTCCCCCGCGTCGTGCGAGAGCTGTGCGCGCGCTGATCTCCACGTACGACAAGACGGGCCTCGTGCCGTTCGCGCGCGGGCTCGTCGACCTGGGCTTCGAGCTCGTGGCGAGCGGGGGCACCGCGGCTGCGCTCGAGGAGGGCTCGCTTCCGGTCACGCGCGTGGAGTCCGTGACGGGATTCCCCGAGCTGCTCGAGGGGCGCGTGAAGACCCTGCATCCGCGGATCCACGCCGCCATCCTCGCCCGGCGCGACCGCGACGAGGACCTGGCCGCGCTCGCGGAGCACGGGATCGTGCCCTTCGACCTCGTGTGCGTGAATCTGTACCCGTTCGAGCAGGTCGTCGGCGGCCTCGACGTCTCCGACGAGCTGGCGGTGGAGATGATCGACGTCGGCGGCCCGGCGCTCCTGCGCGCGGCGGCGAAGAACCGCGCGCACGTCGCGGTCGTCTGCCGGCCCGAGGACTACGAGGGCATCCTCGCCGAGCTGCGGCTGCGCGGCCGCCTCTCGGAGGCCTCCCGCCGCCGCCTCGCGGCCACGGCCTTCGCGACCACCGCGGCCTACGACGCGGCCATCGCGCGCTGGTTCCAGCGCGACGAGCCGTTCCCCGAGACGTTCGTGCCCGCCTTCACGCGTGTCGCCGAGCTCGCCTACGGCGAGAACCCACACCAGCGCGCGGCCTTCTACGCGGAGCGCGGGGCGCGCACGCACGTGCTCTCGCGCGTGGAGCAGCTGCACGGAAAGGCGCTCTCCTTCAACAACCTGGCCGACCTGTCGGCGGCGCGGCTGCTCGCGCTCGAGCTGGAGCGGCCGGCGTGCGTGATCGTGAAGCACGCGAACCCCTGCGGCGTGGCCGTCGCGGACACGATCGAGGAGGCGTACGCGGGGGCGCTGGCCGCCGACCCGGTCTCGGCCTACGGCGGCGTGGTCGTCCTCAACCGTCCGGTCGGGCCCGTCCTCGGGGAGGAGCTCGCCCGGCAGTTCGTGGAGGTGCTGCTGGCGCCGGAGTACGACGAGCAGGCGCTCGCCGCTCTCCGCCGCCGGGAGGGCGTGCGCATCCTGCGGGACGCCGAGCGGCGGGCGCTCACCCCCGCCGCCGAGCGCGACTACCGACGCGTGCTGGGCGGCCTGCTCGTGCAGGAGCGCGACGCGTGGGGCGAGGGCCGCGAGAACATGCAGGTCGTCTGCGGGAGCGTCGCGGAGGGCGAGTGGGACGACGTCCTCTTCGCCTGGCGGGTGGCGAAGCACCTCGACTCGAACGCGATCGCGATCGTGCGCGACGGGCGCACGCTCGGCCTCGGCGCCGGGCAGACGAGCCGCGTGGACGCCGTGCGGATCGCGCTCGCCAAGGCACGCGCGTTCGGGCACGACCTCGCCGGCTCCGTGCTCGCCTCGGACGCCTTCTTCCCGTTCGCCGACGGCCCGCAGCTCGCGCTCGAGGCGGGCGTGCGCGTGCTCGTGCAGCCCGGCGGCTCCAAGCGGGACGAGGAGGTCGTGCGCGCGGTCGCCGACGCCGGCGCGGCCATGATCTTCACCCACCGCCGGCACTTCCGGCACTGACGTCGGGTGCCCCCGGAGCGCGTGCGCGGCGCGCCGGCTCCGCGAGCTCCCGGCGCAGGCCGAGCAGGAGCCCGGCCAGCTCGGGCCACCACGCGAGCTCCGGCTCGATGCGGGCGAGCAGGCAGCCGCGCTCCCAGAACGGGCACGGCTCGCCCGGGCAGCGCTCCGCGAGACCCTCGGCGACGAGCGCGAGCGTGCACAGCGGCCGGTGCCCGGGTGGGCGCACGGGCCGAGGGTGGCAGCCGCCGCGTGCGCCTCCATCGGCGCCGCCGCCGATCCAGGGTGCGGGAAGCTACGGACGGTCAGGCGTCAGCCGGGCGGCGTGGCCTGCGGCGCGAGCCGCTGCACGGCCGCGGCGAAGCTCGCGTACGCGGGGCGCTCCGCCCCCGAGCGGTCGAGGAGGCCGCTCTGCCAGGCGTTGTTCTCGGCGTCCGCGAACGTGAACCAGACGAAGAGCTCCACGCGCGGCTCGGCGGCCGCGAGCGCGAGCGCGCGTGCCGCGTACTCGGCCTGCAGGCGCTGGGGGACGCCGCGCGGCTCCGCGGGAGAGGCCTCGTACCCGAACTCGGTCACCCAGAGCGGCGTGCGCTCGCGCTCGAAGACCTCGTCCAGGAAGGAGGCGAAGCGGGAGAGCGAGGGCAGCGTGACCGAGGGCCAGCGGGCGTCCCGCTCCGGCGGGAGCTCCGGCCGGACGGGGTACGGGTGGTGGGCCCAGGCGTCGAACGCGATCCGCGGGCGCTGCTCGGCGAGCAGGCGCGCGAAGCGGGCGGGCGAGTGGCTGTCCTGCGCCCGGCCGGCGCCGGGCACGTCGCGGCCGTGCGAGGAGGTCTCGCCGGCGGCGACGAGCGCGCCGGGGCTCGCGTCGCGGATGCCGGCCGCGGCCGCCCGGAAGAGCTCGGCGTAGGCGGCGGGAGCCACCGAGCGGCCCTGCTCGTCGAACTGCGGGGCGAGGAAGAGCTCGGTGTTCGGCTCGTTCCACACCGCGTAGCGCCGCACGGACGGGTAGCGGGCGGCGAACGCGCGGGCGAACCGGCGCAGGGCGTCCGGGTCGGTGGGCGGGTGGCTCGGCCCGCGGCCGCCGTTCGCCCACGCGGGCGTGCCCCAGATCGTGAACAGCACCTCCATGCCGCGGGCCTGCGCGCCCGCAACGAGCTCGTCCACCTCCCACAGCCGCGGCTCGTCGAACGGCAGCTCGCCGGGGTCGGGCCGCTCGGGGGCCGCCAGGTGCCAGCGGATGAACGCGCGGATCAGCCGGGCGCCGGTGGCCTGCGCGCGGTCGAGCATCCGCGCGCGCGCGGGATGCCAGCGGAAGCTGACGTCGTCCAGGAAGCCGACGACGAGCGGCCGCGCCGGCGCGGAGTCGGGCGGGCCGGGCCCGCGCACGAGCAGCGCGGTCGCGAGCGCCGCGCCCGCGAGCGCGGCGAGGAGGAGAACGACGACCGCCCACCGCCGCATGCGGGCGGCACGCTACTGGAGGCGCCTGTCAGGATGGCCCGGTGGACGCCTTCGATCTCGACGTGCGCCGCCACGTCTACTTCACCGTGGTCGCGAGCGGGCGCCCCCCGACCATCGCAGAGACCGCCGCCGCGTTCGCGCGCGACGAGCCCGAGGTCGCCGCGGCCTACCGCCGCCTGCACGACGCGCACGCGCTCGTGCTCTTCCCGGGCACCCTGGAGGTGTGGATGGCCAACCCGTTCTGCTTCGCGCCCACGCCCCACCGCGTGCGCGCGGGCGGGCGGGAGTGGACGGGCGCCTGCGCCTGGGACGCGCTCGGCATCCCCGCGGCCCTGCACGGGGACGGACGGGTGGAGAGCGCGTGCGCGTGCTGCTCGCGCCCGCTCGCCCTCGAGGTGCGCGAGGGGGAGGTCGTCGAGGGCGCCGACGTCCTCGTGCACATCCTCGTGCCGGCGCGCCGCTGGTGGGACGACATCGGCTTCACCTGAAGCACGATGGTCTACCTCCGGTCGGAGGAGCACCTGGCGCGCTGGCTCGGCGCGAACGGCTGGGGGCCGGGCGCGACGCTGCCCGCCGCGCAGATGAACGCGCTCGCGCGCGCCTGGTGGTGGACGCGGCTCGATCCCGGCTGGCACCCGCGCGCGGTGGAGGACTCGCAGGCCATCCTGGACGGCCTCGGCCTGCACGGCGAGTTCTGGGCGCTCCGGTGAGTACGCTTCGGCGGCGATGAGCCGCCGTACGTACCCGACCGTCCTCGAGCTGGTCGGGCAGACCCCGATCGTCCGCCTCGAGCGGCTCTCGCGCGAGGTGCCGGGCGAGCTGCTCGCGAAGCTCGAGTTCCTGAACCCCGGCGGCTCGGTGAAGGACCGCATCGGCCTGGCCATGATCGAGGCGGCGGAGCGGGACGGGCGCCTGCGGCCCGGCGGCACGATCGTGGAGCCGACCTCGGGCAACACGGGGGTGGGGCTGGCGATCGCGGCCGCCCTGCGCGGCTACCGCTGCATCTTCGTCATGCCCGACAAGATGAGCCAGGAGAAGATCTCCATGCTGCGCGCCTACGGCGCCGAGGTGGTGATCACGCCGACCGCGGTCGACCCGCACTCGCCGGAGAGCTACTACTCGGTCTCCGACCGCCTCGCCGAGGAGATCCCGGGCGGCTTCAAGCCCGACCAGTACTCGAACCAGGCGAACCCGCAGGCCCACTACGAGACGACCGGCCCCGAGATCTGGGAGCAGACGGACGGCGGGCAGGTGGACGCGCTCGTCGTCTCCGTCGGCACGGGCGGGACGATCACCGGCGTGGGGCGCTTCTTCAAGGAGCAGGGCTGGCCCGGGCGGATCGTGGCGGTCGACCCGGAGGGGTCGGTGTTCACCGCCGACGAGGAGCACCCCGAGGGCCCCTACCTGGTGGAGGGCATCGGCAAGGAGTGCTGGCCGGACACGCTCGACGCCTCGGTCGTGGACGAGTGGGTGCGCGTCTCCGACCGCGACTCCTTCCTGACCGCGCGGCGTCTCGCGCGCGAGGAGGGGCTGCTCGTGGGCGGCTCCACGGGCTCGACGGCGTGGGCGGGGATCCAGGTCGCGAAGCGGCTCGGCCCGGAGGCCCGGGTGCTCATGCTCTTCCCGGACAGCGGCCGCTCGTACCTGTCCAAGTTCTACGACGACAACTGGATGCTCCAGTACGGCTTCCTCGAGCGGGCGACGCCGCCCGCGGTCGAGGAGGTGCTGCGCTTCCGCCGCTCCGACCGCGACGTCCCGGACCTGGTCACGATCGGCTCGCACGAGAAGGTGGGCGCCGCAATCGAGGTCATGCAGCGCTACGGCATCTCCCAGCTGCCCGTCGTGCGCAGGGAGCCGGTCGAGTCGCTCGCGGACGTGGTCGGCTCGTTGCAGGAGCGGGAGCTCCTCGACCGCGTCTTCCGGAACCCGGACGCGTTGAGCGAGGACGTCGCGGTGGCGATGCAGCCGCCGCTCCCGGCGGTGGACGCGAACGCGTCCCTGGACGAGGTCTACGAGGGGCTCTCGGGCGGGAGCGGCGCGGTGGTGGTCGCGCGCGACGGCCGGCCCCGCGGCATCCTCACGCGGTCCGACCTGCTGGAGTTCCTCGCGGCACGACGCTCGCAGGTCGAGACGCCCTAGCCGCACGCGACTCCGCCCGCACGACCGCGTACACGGCGCCGATCACGAGCAGCGCGCCGCCCAGCGCCAGCGGGCTCGGGCGCTCGCCGAGCAGGAGCATGCCGAGCACGATCGCGACCAGCGGGTTCACGTACTGGTGCGTGACCACGAGCGAGATCGGCGCCACGCGCAGGAGCCAGGCGTACGCGGTGAACCCGACCAGCGAGCCGGCCACGACCAGGTAGCCCCAGGCGGCCAGCGAGCCGGCCGCGAAAGCGCCCGCGTCCAGGTCGCGCCACTCGCCGGCGGCGAGCGCCGCGCCGGTGAGGAACGCCCCGCCGAACGCCATCTCCCAGGCCGTGGCCACGAACGGGTCGCGCGGCAGCGTCAGCCGGCGCGAGAGGAAGGAGCCGAGCGACCACGAGGCCGAGGCGCCGACCATGACGGCGAGGCCGAGCGCGGTCGAGCCGGAGCCGAGCCCCGGCGCCACGACGAGCCCGAGGCCGGCGAGCCCCGCGGTCGTGCTCAGGCGGGTGGCGCGCGAGGGGCTGTCGCCGGAGGCGAGCCGCAGGAGCACGACCTGCAGGGGGACCGTGCCCGCGATCATGGCGGCGACGCTCGAGTCGATCCGCGTCTCCGCAACGTGCACGACGCCCACGCCGAGCGTGAGCAGGAGCAGGCCGGCGATCGCCGCGCCGCGCAGCTCGGCGCCGCTCGCGCGCAGGCTCGTCCCGCGCAGCGCGAGCGCGGCCGCCAGGAGCGCGGCTGCGACCAGGAAGCGGCTGCCCGCGGAGAGCAGCGGCGGGAGCGTGTCCACCACGACCTTGATCGCCAGGTACGTCGAGCCCCAGACGACGTACACGACGAGCAGGGCGGCCCAGACGTGCCGGACGGGGGCGGTCACGGAGAGGAGAACGCCGGAGTCGTCACGTAGGTGAGAACGAGCGGCGCCCGCCGGAAGCGTCCCGGAGGACGATTCGAGCTGCTGAACGGCTCGTGCGCCCAGGCTAATCGGAGCCGGGCCGCTCGGGCAGGCGCCTCAGTCCCAGCGCCGGGAGAGCCGGAAGGCCGCGTTGATGAGCCCCACGTGGCTGTACGTCTGCGGGAAGTTGCCGCTCTGCGCGAGCGTGTCGGGGAGGATGTTCTCCGCGTACAGGCCGAGCCCGTTGTGCAGCCCGAGCAGGCGCTCGAACAGCTCCCTGGCCTCCTCCCGGCGCCCGAGGATGGCGAGCGCCTCCACGAGCCAGAACGTGCACACGGTGAACGCCGCCTGCGGCACGCCGAAGTCGTCCGGCGAGGAGTAGCGCCGGAGCAGGCCGCCGTCCACCGAGAGGGCGGCCCGGATCGCGTCCACGTGCGAGGCCGCGCGCGGGTCGTCCGGAGCGAGGTAGCCGAGGTGCAGCGCGAGGAGAAGCGCGGCGTCGAGCTGCGGCTCGCCTGCGACCTGCGTGAGCGCGCCCACGTCCTCGTTCCAGCAGCGCGTCTCGAGCAGCTCGGCGGCGCGGCGCTCGACCGCCCGCGCCTGGCTCGCGAGCTCGCCCGCGCCCAGGGTCTCGGCCACCTCGACCGCGCGGCGCGCCCCCGCCCAGTGCATGAGCACGGAGAAGCTGTGCAGGCGCATCCGCTCGCGGAACTCCCACAGGCCGGCGTCCGGCTCCTCGAGGCGCGCGTCGATCTGGTCGACCAGCGTCTGCACGATGTCCACCGCCGTCGAGGGCGGGATCTCGCCCACGAAGCGCGCGTCCAGGAAGAGCCGGCTGACGGCCAGGACCATCTCGCCGTAGACGTCGTTCTGGCGGTGCTCGAAGGCCTGGTTGCCGATCCGCACCGGCTTCTCGCCGTTGAAGCCGGCCAGGTGCTCGAGCTCCTGCTCGGGCGCCTCCGTGCCGCCGCTGATCCGGTACACGGGCTGCAGGACGCCGCCGCGCTCCTCGGCGCGGTTGCGCAGGTACTCGAGGAAGCGCTCCATCTCCGCCGAGTGGCCGAGCCGCTCGAGCGCGTTCAGCGTGAAGTACGCGTCGCGGAGCCAGCAGTAGCGGTAGTCCCAGGTGCGCCCCGAGCCCGGGTGCTCCGGCAGGCTCGTGGTCGTGGCGGCCAGGAGCGCGCCCGTGTCCTCGAACTGGTGCAGCTTGAGGACGAGCGCCGAGCGGATGACCTCCGTCTGGTAGTCGCGCGGCACGCGCGTGTCCTTGACCCAGCTCCGCCAGTAGTCGAGCGTGCGCTCGAGGAAGCGCTCGGCGGTGTCCTCCAGGCCCGCCTCGAGCGGTTGGCCCCAGGTGAGGACGAGGTGGCGGTCGCGGTCGACGAGGAACGGGCGCTCGTCCTCGATGTACGTGAGGGGCACGTTCGTGGTCAGCCGGAGCGGCGCCGGGAAGCCCCGGTACTCGATGTGGTTGGAGGCTCGCCAGGAGTGCGCCTCCAGGAGCCCGTAGTCGTACACGGGGACGCAGCGCACGCGCGCGCGCGGCTCGCCCGCGAGCGGGCGCAGGATGCGCACGAGCATGGGCGGCTTGTAGTAGCGGTCGTAGAGCAGGAAGCGGGGCGCGAAGTCGAGCAGCTCGAACGACCCGTTCGGGCAGTGGAACACGGTGCGCAGCACGTTCGTGTTCTCGACGTAGTCCTGCCGCACCTCGGCGGCGTCCACGCCCTCGACGGCGAAGACGCCGCCGCGCTCGCGGTCGAGCAGCGGGCCGAAGACGAAGCTCGAGTCCGGGCGCGGCCAGCACAGCCACTCCACCGAGCCGTCGCGGAGGAGCGCGCTGTACGAGCAGTTGCCGACGATGCCGAGTCCCTGTGCCATGGCTGAAGCTATTCGCGGACGCGTAGGTTGTACCTACCCGGACCCCGTTTCCCGCACGAGAGGAGCGTCCTGCCGCACTCCCGCCAGCAACCGCTCGTCATCGCCAGCAACCGCCTGCCGGTGCGCGTCGTCCCCAGCGAGCGCGCGGTCGACGTCCAGCCCTCGGTGGGCGGGCTGGCCTCGGCGCTGCAGGCGGTGCGCGGCGAGCCCCTCTGGGTCGGCTGGCCGGGAGCGGTCGTGCCGTCCGAGCTCGAGGGGAAGGTGCGCACGCGGCTGGCGCGCGACCGCCTCGTCCCCGTCTTCCTGTCCGAGGCCGAGGAGGCGGACTTCTACGGGCGCGTCTGCAACGACACCCTGTGGCCGCTCTTCCACTACTTCGCCGACCGGCTGCGCATCACGCCGGAAGCGTGGCGGCGGTACGTGGAGGTGAACGAGCGCTTCGCGGACGCGGTCCTCGCCCACTGCGGGCCCGGGACGCGGGTGTGGGTGCACGACTTCCACCTCATGCTGCTCCCCGCGCTCCTGCGCCGCCGGGCGCCCGACCTCGCGATCGGGTACTTCCTGCACATCCCGTTCCCCTCCTCGGAGGTGTACCGGCTCCTGCCCGCGCGCGAGCAGGTGCTCCGGGGCCTGCTCGGCGCCGACTACGTCAGCTTCCAGGTCGGCGACTACGCGCGCCACTTCCGCTCCTCGTGCCTGCGCATCCTCGGGCTCGACTCCTCGCCGGACGGGCTCGAGCTGGACGGCCGCCGGGTCGCCATCGGCGTCGATCCGATCGGGATCGACGTCGCCGGCTTCCGCTCCGTCCTCCAGGAGTCCGAGACGGCCCGCCTGCTCGCCCAGCTCGAGCGCCAGTACGAGGGTCGCCGCCTCGTGCTCGGCGTCGAGCGGCTCGACTACACGAAGGGCATCCCGCAGAAGCTCCTCGCCTTCGAGCGCTTCCTGGAGGAGGACCCGGCGCGCGCCCGCACGACGACCATGCTCCAGGTGGTCGTGCCCTCGCGCCTCGAGAGCCCCGAGTACCGTGCGCAGCGGGACGAGATCGAGCTCCTGATCGCGCGCATCAACGGCCGCTTCGGCCAGCCGGGGATCACGCCCGTGGAGTACCTGCACCGCGACATCTCCAAGCCGGGCCTCGTTGCGCTCTACCGGCGTGCGGACGTGATGATGGTGACGGCGCTCCGCGACGGGATGAACCTCGTCGCGCAGGAGTTCGTCCTCTGCCAGTCCGAGCCCGGGCTCCCGAGCCGCTGGCGGGGCGCCCTCCTGCTCTCCGAGCTCGCCGGCTCGGCCCAGGTGCTGCCCGGCGCGCTGCTCGTCAACCCCTGGGACGTGAACGGCGTGTGCGAGCACCTGACCCGCGCCCTGGCGCTGCCCGCGGCCGAGCGCCGCGCCCGGCTGGAGACGATGGCGCGCCGCGTGGAGGCGCTCGACGCCCCGCGCTGGGCGGAAGGGTTCCTCTCCCGGCTCGGGCGGGCGGCGGGCCGTGACCGGCGCGCGCGGAGGCCGCCCGACCTGAACGAGGAGATCGAGGCGCGCCTCCGCCGGCGCTTCGCCCGCGCCCGGCGGCGTACGATCCTCCTCGACTACGACGGGACGCTGCGCGAGTTCGAGCCCCATCCCGACCTCGCCCAGCCCACGCCGGAGATCCGCCGCCTCCTGCGCGACCTGGCGAGCGTGCCGGCGACCGACGTGCACATCGTCAGCGGGCGCCGGCGCCGTAACCTGGAGCAGTGGTTCGGGCGCCTGCCCGTCCACCTGTGCGCCGAGCACGGCTACCTGGCGCGCGCCCCGGGGGAGGAGTGGCGCACGCTCGTCGAGCTCGACCTCTCCTGGCTGCGCCCCATCGAGCGCCTGCTCCGCCGCGTCGCCGCCGAGGTGCCGGGCGCGCACGTGGAGCGGAAGTCCTGCAGCGTCGTCTGGCACTACCGGCAGGCGGAGCCGGAGTACGGCGCCTGGCGGGCCCGCGAGCTCCTCAACGACCTCGGCCAGCACCTGGCGGGCGCGCCGGCCGAGATCCTGCTCGGCCACCAGATCGTGGAGGTGCGCGCGCGAGGCGTGGACAAGGGCTTGTACGTGCGCAGCCTCTTCCCGGAAGGGAAGGACGCGTCGCACTTCGTGTTCGGGCTCGGCGACGACCGCACCGACCACGACCTCCTGGACGCGCTCCCCGCCGGCTCCGTGGCCGGCCACGTGGGCGGGCTCGCGCCCACCCCGCTCGCCGCCCGCTCGCGGCGCGAGGACGTGCACATCGTCGGGCCGGGCGAGGTGCGGGCCCTGCTGCGCGACCTGATCGCGGCCGTGCCGCGCTGACGCGCGCGCCGCTCAGGCGGCGACGCCGACCGGGCGCCGGAACGCGGCCGAATGCCCGCGGGCGTTCGCCTCGCGCAGCTCGTCCTCGTCCAGCGCGCCGATGCGGAGCAGGAGCTCGAACTCGTCGCGCAGGTGCGTGCGCATCATCTCCGGGCCGTCGGTGGCGATGGTGAAGGGCACGCCGTGCTCGGCGAACGTCCGCAGCGTGTCGCGCAGCGCCTCCTCGTCCGGCAGCGCCCGCGTGAGCAGGTTCGAGGTCGGGCACACCTCGAGCACGATCCCCTGCTCGCGCAGCTCCCGCATCAGGTCGGCGTCCTGCGCGGCGAGGATGCCGTGCCCGATGCGGTCGGGGCGCAGCCGCTCCACCACCTCGCCGATCTCCTCGCGTCCGAGGTCGCCGCCCTCCTCGCCCACGTGGATGGTCACGCCCAGCCCGGCCTCGCGCGCGAGCTCCACGAGCGGGACGAGCTGCGTGTAGTCGTAGCGCGCGCCGCCGGGGCGCGGGCCGGCGATGTCCACGCCCACGACTCCCCGCGCGGCCCAGCGGACGGCCTTCTCCACGATGATCTCGTTCAGGCGCCGGTCGAAGGTGCGGTCCATCATCAGGATGAGTCCCGCCCGCACCTGCGGGTACTCGAGGCTCGCCAGGTCGAGCCCGCGGATGGCGGCGAGGATGATGTGGTCGAGGTCGCGCTCGCCGCCGCGGTTGCGCTTCATGGGGTTGAAGCGGAGCTCGAGCGTGGTGATGCCCTGGGAGCGGTACGCGCCGCCGATCGCCGCGTGCACGGAGCGCTCCACCGCGAGCGGCGAGGACTGGATCAGCTCCGTCCAGTGGTAGATGCGGTCGAGCGCGTCCAGGTTCTCCACGCCGCGCGGGTCGGACACGGTGACGAGCGCGTCGAACTCCCAGAAGTCCTTGACCGGGAGCGCGATGCCCTGCTCGTGCGCGAGGCTCCAGAGGATGTCCGAGGCGACCGACCCGCCGAGGTGGGTGTGCAGCTCGGCGAGGCCCTCGTCGCGCATGGTGCGGGCGAGTCTAGTGCGTTCTCGGCCGGGCGCTACCCGCGCACGGGGCGCGGAGCCGGAAGCGGCGTCAGCACCGGCTCGATCTCCGCGCGCAGGTGCTCGAACGCGGGCGGCAGCACGAGCGACTCGCCGAGGTGCTCGGGGTCCTCGTCCACCGCGAACCCGGGGCCGAGCGTGGCGATCTCGAAGAGGACGCCGCTCGGCTCGCGGAAGTAGACGGAGCGGAACCAGAAGCGGTCGATCACGGGGGTGGGGTGGAGACCCGCCTCGGCGACGCGCGCCCGCCAGGCGACGTGGTCGTCCATGGTCGAGGCCCAGGCGACGTGGTGCACCGTCCCGGCGCCCCCCAGGCCGCGCTCGGCGGGCGGCGGGTCGTACGCGTAGAACCCGCCCCGCGCCTCCCCGCGCACCTCCCACGAGGCGTCGCCGGCGCGGCGGAACGCGAGCACCTCCTCGAGCAGGGAGCGGCTGGCCTCGGGGTCGTGGGCGAACGCGCGCACGCCGTCGAAGCCCTGGAGCGCGAGCTCGGCCGGGATCTCGGGATGCTCGGCGACGAGGGGCTCGTCGGGCACGCTCGAGACGGCCAGCCGGTGGCGGAGGCCCTCCGGGTCCTCGAAGGCGAGGCCGTCGCCGTCCTCGGACACGCGGGGCGACTCGCCGGCCAGCCGCCGGCGCCAGAAGGCGAGCGCCTCCTCCGAGGCGACGCGCCACTGGATCGTGTGCACCATGCTGGCGCCCGCGCGGCCACGCCGGACTCCTGGGTACTCGAAGAAGGTGATGTCCGCGCCCGGGCTGCCCGCCTCGTCCGCGTAGAAGAGGTGGTAGACGGTCGGGTCGTCCTGGTTGACGGTCTTCTTGACGAGCCGAAGCCCGAGGACGCGCGTGTAGAAGTCCACGTTGCGGGGGGCGTCCGCCGTGATGCAGGTGACGTGGTGGATGCCCTCCAGGCGCATGCGCCGAGCCTAGCGGGCGCTCGTTAGGCTGCGCGCCGTGAAGGTCGGGATCGTCGTCCCGTTCTCCTGGTCCTTCTGGGGCGCGGTCGTGGAGCACGCCGAGCTGCAGGCGGCGGCGCTTCAGGAGCTCGGGCACGAGGTACGCCTCCTCATGGGCAACGACCCGCCGGGCCAGTTCACGCGCGTCCTCCATCCCCGCGTGGGACGCCACGGGAGCCCGCCCGCGAACGTCATCCCCGTGGGCCGCTCGGTGATCGTGCCCGCGAACGGCTCCCTGCCGAACATCGTCCTCTCTCCGCGCGCGTACTTCCGCATCCGCCACGCGCTGGAGCAGGAGCGCTTCGACGTCCTGCACCTGCACGAGCCGATGACCCCCGCCATCTGCATCGCCGCGCTCGTGCTCGCGCGCACGCCGATCGTGGCCACCTTCCACGCCTCCGGCGACCTCGGCTGGATGCGGCTCGCCAAGCCGATCTGGGGCTTCCTCGCCGACCGCATCGACCACCGGATCGCCGTCTCCGAGCGCGCCCGGGAGTCCCAGCAGGCCTGGCTCCCGGGCGAGTACGAGGTCCTCCCGAACGGGGTGCTGGCGCCCCCGGAGGCCTCCGCCGGCGAGCGCGAGCACCGCGTCGTCTTCGTCGGCCGGCACGAGCCCCGCAAAGGCCTGCACGTCCTCCTGCGCGCCTGGCCGGAGATCCGCCGGCGCACGGGGCTGCGGCTGACCGTGGCCGGCGCCGACCCGCTCGCCGTCCGGCTCCTGCAGGCGCGGCTGCGCGTGCCGGACGAGGGGATCGAGGTCGTCGGCTTCCTCTCCCAGGAGCAGCTCACGAGCACGCTCCTCTCCGCGAAGGCGCTGATCGCTCCCTCGCTCGGGCAGGAGAGCTTCGGGATGGTGCTGACCCGCGCCTACGCCTGCGCGCTGCCCGCCGTGGCCTCCGACATTCCGGGCTACCGCGAGGTGCTGGACGCCTCGGCGGCGGTCGCGGTCCCGCCGGGCGACCCGCGCGCGCTCGCCGAGGCGGTCGCCGCCCTCGTCGGCGACGAGGCCCGGCGCCGGCGGCTGGGC
>DATLYU010000093.1:0-6844 GCA_035574435.1 Gaiellaceae bacterium
TCAGGGTCGAGCCGCCGGTCTGGGCGTGGAAGCGGAGGGCGAGCGCGCGGGGGCTGATGGCGCCGAAGCGCTCGCGCATGATCCGCGCCCAGAGGCGGCGCGCGGCCCGGCTCGAGATCTGGCGCGCCGTCTCGAGCGGGAAGGGCGCGATCCCGCCCACGCGGTGGCAGCCGCTGCACTTGTCGCGGACGATCGGCGCGACGTCGCGCGTGAAGCTCGGGGCCGCGCCCGGCGCAGCTCCTTCCCGGGAGGCGGCGAGCGCGACGAGCGGGAGCCCGAGCGCGAGCAGGGCGGCCGCAAGCAGCGGCGTGCGTGCGCGGCGGCTAGTGCTGCGCATCGTAGGTCCCCCAGAGCTCGCGCAGGACGCCGCAGATCTCCCCGATCGTGCAGCGGGCGCGCAGGGCCTCGCGCAGCGCCGGGAGCAGGTTCGCCTCAGTCCCCGCCACGCGCGCGACCTCGGCCAGCGCGGCCTGTGCGGCGGACGCGTCGCGCTCGGCGCGGACGCGGGCCGTGCGCGCGAGCTGGCGGCGCTCGCTCTCGGGGTCGACCTGGAGGATCTGCACCTCCTCCTCGTCGCCCTCCGAGAAGCGGTTGACGCCGACCACGACGCGCTCGCCGGCCTCGACCTCGGCCTGGTGGCGGAACGCCGAGGCCTCGATCTCCGCCTGCACCCAGCCCTGCTCGATCGCCGCGACCGCGCCTCCGAGCTCGTCCACGCGCTCGATCAGCTCCCAGGCGAGCCGTTCGAGCTCCTCGGTCAGCGCCTCGATGAAGAACGAGCCGCCGAGCGGGTCGGCGGTGTCCGTGCACCCGGCCTCGTGGGCGAGGATCTGCTGCGTGCGCAGCGCGATCCGCGCGGCGTGCTCGGTCGGCAGGGCGAGCGCCTCGTCGAAGGAGTTCGTGTGCAGCGACTGCGCCCCGCCGCACACTGCCGAGAGCGCCTGCACGGCCACGCGCACGATGTTGTTCTCGGGCTGCTGCGCGGTCAGCGTGGAGCCGCCCGTCTGGGCGTGGAAGCGGAGCGCGAGGGCGCGCGGGTTCGTCGCCCCCAAGCGCTCGCGCATGATGCGCGCCCACAGGCGCCGCGCGGCCCGGAACTTCGCCACCTCTTGGAAGAAGTTGTTGTGGGCGTTGAAGAAGAAGGAGAGCCGCTCGCCGAAGCGGTCGGGGGAGAGGCCCGCGGCCACGGCCGCCTCGCAGTAGGCGATCCCGTTCGCGAGCGTGAACGCGAGCTCCTGCGCTGCGCTCGCCCCCGCCTCCCGGATGTGGTAGCCGGAGATGGAGATCGTGTTGAAGCGCGGCAGCCGCTCCGCGCAGTAGGCGAAGAGGTCGGTCGTGAGCCGCATCGAGGGCCGCGGCGGGAAGATGTAGTTGCCGCGCGCCACGTACTCCTTGAGCACGTCGTTCTGCACCGTGCCGCGCAGGCGCTCCCCGGGGATGCCGCGCTCCTCCGCCACGAGCTCGTACAGGAGGAGGAGCAGCGCCGCCGGAGCGTTGATCGTCATCGAGGTGGAGACCTCGTCGAGCGGGATGCCGGCGAAGAGCACCTCCACGTCCGCGATCGAGTCCACGGCGACGCCCGTCCGCCCGACCTCGCCCACGCACAGCGGGTCGTCCGAGTCGTAGCCGAGCTGCGTGGGCAGGTCGAAGGCGACGGAGAGGCCCACCTGCCCCCGCTCGAGCAGGTAGCGGAAGCGCGCGTTCGTCTCCTCGGCCGAGCCGTAGCCCGCGTACTGCCGGATCGTCCACGGGCGGCCGCGGTACATGGTCGGGTAGGGGCCGCGCGTGAAGGGGAACTCGCCCGGCAGCTCGAGCTCGCCGGGCGGCAGGTCGTCGGCCGTGTAGACGGGCTTGACCTCGATCCCCGAGTCCGTCAGCCGGCGATCCTCGGCGGTCGCCATGCGCGCATCGTACGGGTCGGCCTCGCGCGAGGTTTCTCAGGCGCCCGAGACCCGACCTGCGGCGCCTTCGGCGAAGGGGTCGCGCTCCGGCCGGAGCGTGTACAGCACGTCGAACACCTCGCGCCGCACCTCGAGCGCCTCGTAGGCGCTCGGGATCGTGTGCGCCAACTCCGTCTCCCGGAACGCGGCCAGCGACTCGGCGTCCTCGAACAGGTAGATCCCGCATACGTCGCCGGTCTCCGGGTCGCGCCCGTAGATCTTCTGCACGAGGCCGGGCACCTCGCGGAAGCGGGGCCGTCGTTCCAGGAGGCGGCGGTCGAACTCGTCCCCGTCGAGACCCGATCTGATGCGGACGAACAGGACGGACGGCACGACGGACTACAGGTTAGAGCGAAACGGCCGCGCGCGCATCCCCGTCGCTGCCGCGCGAGCGACGGCAGTCGCGCTGACGCGATGGCTACAGGACCCCGCCCGCCCGCTCGATCGCGTCCAGGGCGATGCGCCGGCCGGTGTCGATGTGTGCCCGGATCGCGGCCCGCGCGGCCTCCAGGTCGCCCGCCTCGAAGGACTCCACGATGCGCGCGTGCTCCGTCACGAGATTGGCGTGCCCCTCGACGCGGCCGCCGCGGATCACCTGCATGAGCAGGTTCACGGACAGCTCGCGGTAAAAGCGGGAGAGGAGGGCGTTGCGGGCGAGGTCGATCTGGAACTCGTGGAAGGCGGCGTTCGCCACGTCCCACTGCTCGTGTGAGAGCGCCTCCGCCGTGCCCTCGAGCAGCGAGCGGAAGGCCTGCAGCTCGGCCCGCTCGAGCCGGCCGACCGTGCGCTCGGCGGCGTGCAGCTCGAGCGCGAGGCGCACGTCGTAGCCCTCCGCCAGGGCGTGGGCCGTGACCGGCGTGACGTAGTAGCCCCGGCGGGCCTCCACGGTGAGCAGGCCCTCGGAGACGAGGCGCGTGAGCGCGTGGTGCACGGGGCTGCGCGAGACGCCGAGCTCGGCCGCGAGCCCGTGCAGGCTGAGCTTCTCCCCGGCCGCGTGCCGGCGGGAGAGCAGGCGCGCGCGGAGCTCCCCGTACACCTGCTCGTTCAGGTTCGCGCCCTTGAGGGCCGTGGCCATGTGCGCGTCCTAACATGTCAGAGGAGGCGAGGCAACCGCCGGATACGCTCTGCGCGTGCAGGTACGAGTGAGGCTCTTCGCCGCGCTTCGCGAGCGCGCCGGCGCCGGAAGCGTGGAGGTCGAGCTTCCGGAGGGCGCGACCGTCGGCGACGTCTGGGCCGCGCTCGGGCTCGGGGAGGAGCCGCCGGGGCTCCTCTTCGCCCGCAACCGCGCGTACGCGGATCGCTCGGCCGCGCTCGCCCCCGGCGACGAGGTGGCGCTCATCCCGCCCGTCTCCGGGGGCGGCTTCCGCCTCTCCGCGGAGGCCCTCTCCGTGGACGCGGCCCTCGCGGAGGCGCGCACGCCCGAGGCCGGGGCGGTCGCCCTCTTCGTCGGCACCACGCGCTCCCGCTCCCGCGGCCGGGACGTGCGCTTCCTCGAGTACGAGGCGTACGAGGGGATGGCCGAGCAGGTGATGGAGGAGCTCGCCGCGCGGCTGCGCGAACGCCACGGCGTGCTCCAGGTGGCGATCCACCACCGGGTGGGGCGCGTCGAGATCGGCGACCTCAGCGTCGTGATCGCCGTCTCCGCCGAGCACCGGGCGGCCGCGCTCGCGGCCTGCCGGGACGCGATCGACGAGCTCAAGGTGACGGTTCCGCTGTGGAAGAAGGAGGTCTACGTCGGGGGCGAGGAGTGGATCGGCCAGGGGTCGTAGAGCGCGAGGACGACGGGCGCTACGCGCCCGAGCCGGGGACGCTGCCGACGCACGACCCGGCCTACGGCGAGCGCGGGTACGAGCCGGTCGCCCGCCGGCGCAGCCTGCGCGAGCTCGCGCGCATGCTCCTCGCGCCCGTCCTCGCGGTCGCGTTCCTCGTCGTCAAGTACGGCGGCCTCCTGCTCAAGCTCAAGGTCTTCACCACGGCCGCCTCCATGCTCGTCTCCATCGCCGCGTACGCCTGGATCTGGGGCCTCCCCTTCGCGGTCGGCTTCGTCGTGCTCCTCCTCGTGCACGAGCTCGGGCACGTCCTCGAGCTGCGCCGCCAGGGCGTGCCCGCGAGCGCGCCGCTCTTCATCCCCTTCCTGGGTGCGGTGATCGGGCTGAAGCAGCTCCCGGACGACGCCTGGAAGGAGGCGAAGGTCGCGCTCGCCGGCCCGGTCGTGGGCTCGCTGGGAGCGGCCGCGTTCTGGGCGGCCGGCGAGGCTGCCGGCTCCGACCTGCTCGTCGCGCTCGGCTTCGTCGGCTTCTTCCTCAACCTGCTCAACCTCATCCCCGTCCTCCCGCTGGACGGCGGGCGGGCGGCGGCGGCGCTGCACCCCGCGTTCTGGCTCGTCGGGCTCGTGCTCGTGGTCGCCCTGCTCGTCGTTAGCCCGAACCCGATCCTGCTCGTCATCGTCGTGCTCGGCGGGCTCGAGCTCTGGCACCGCTGGCGCTCGCGCGAGGCGGCGCCCGAGTACTACCGGCTGCGGCCCGGCCAGCGCCTCGCCGTCGCCACCGCGTACCTCGGCCTCGTGCTCGTGCTCGGGGTCGCCGTCTCGGCCACGCACGTCGAGCGCGACCTCTGATGGCCCGCAACCGCGAGCTCGACCGCCGGCTCCTGCGGCGGACGCACGAGACGCTCGCGAGCGACGTCTCCCTGATCGCGTCCGAGTTCCTGGCCGGCTTCCAGCTCGTGCAGGAGATCGACCGCCCGGCGATCTCGGTCTTCGGCTCGGCACGGGTGCGCGCCGGCTCGCCGACCTACGAGGCGGCCCGCGCGGCGGGACGGGCGCTGGCCGAGGTCGGCTTCGCCGTCGTCACGGGCGGCGGGCCGGGCGTCATGGAGGCGGCCAACCGCGGCTGCAAGGAGGGCGGCGGGCTCTCGGTGGGCTTCAACATCGAGCTCCCGGAGGAGCAGGGCCTCAACCCCTACTGCGACCTCTCGCTCACGTTCCACCACTTCTACGCCCGCAAGGTCATGTTCGTGAAGGCGGCCGAGGGCTTCCTCATCTTCCCGGGCGGGTTCGGGACCCAGGACGAGCTGTGGGAGGCGCTCACGCTCATCCAGACGGGCAAGATCGGCCACTTCCCGGTCGTCCTCTTCGACACCGACTACTGGCAGGAGATCCTGGACTGGCTGCGGGACGAGGTGCTCGCGGGCGGGCTCATCTCCCCGGGCGACCTCGACCTCCTGTACGCGACGGACGATCCCCGGGGGGCGGTCGAGCGCGTCATCTCGCGCTACGAGCAGCGGGTGGCCGAGGGATCGGCCTGACGTGGCGCTGCGCGGCCCGCGGGTGCTGCTGCGCGCCTGGGAGGAGGACGACCTCGCACCCTTCGCCGAGCTCAACGCCGATGCCCGCGTCATGGAGCACTTCCCGCGCACGCTCACGCGCGAGGAGTCGGACGCGCTCGTGCGCGAGCACATCGTCCCCCACTTCGCCGAGCACGGGTTCGGCGTGTGGGCGCTCGAGGTGCCGGGAGTGACGCGCTTCGCGGGGTTCGTCGGCCTGCAGACGCACGTCTTCGAGGCCGCGTTCACCCCCTGCGTCGAGGTCGGCTGGCGGCTCGCGGCCGAATGGTGGGGGTTCGGCTACGCCACCGAGGCCGCGCGGCTCGCGCTCGCGTACGGCTTCCGGGAGGCGGGGCTGGAGGAGATCGTCTCCTTCACCGTGCCCGCGAACCGCCGCTCGGTCGCGGTCATGGAGCGCCTCGGCATGACCTTCGCGCTCGCGTTCGACCATCCTCGCCTCCCGCCCGGCCACTCGCTGCGCCGGCACGTGCTGTACCGGCTCCCGCGCCCGTAGGCGGCTTGCGGCCTCGGGAGCGGACGGCCACACTGGCGTCCGTGACCGCGATCCGCTCGCTGCGCGACCTGCCCTCGGTCGACCGCCTGCTCGCGGACGAGCGCCTGGCCGCGCTCCCGCACGAGCTCGCGGTCGCGGCCGCGCGCGCCGTGCTCGAGCGGGCGCGGGAGGAGGTGCGGGCCGGCCGCGATCCGGGCCCGCTCCCGGAGGCCGTGCTCGCCGAGATCGCACGCTCGCTGCGCCCGAGCCTGCGCCGCGTGCTGAACGCGACCGGCGTCCTCGTGCACACGAACCTGGGCCGGGCGCCGCTGGGCGCGCAGGCTCTCGCACGGGTCGCGGACGTGGCCTCCGGCTACTCCAACCTCGAGTACGACCTCGAGCGCGGGGAGCGCGGCTCCCGCCAGGACCACCTCGCTCCGCTCCTCCGCCGGCTGACCGGCGCGGAGGCGGCGCTCGTCGTGAACAACAACGCCGCCGCCGTGCTGCTCGCGCTGGCCGCGCTCGCGGAGGGCCGCGAGGTGCTCGTCTCGCGCGGGGAGCTGATCGAGATCGGCGACGGCTTCCGCATCCCCGAGGTGCTGGAGCGCTCGGGCGCCCGCCTCGTCGAGGTGGGGACGACCAACCGGACGCGAGCCGCCGACTACGAGCGCGCGGCCCGCGCCGAGACGGCGGCGATCCTGCGCGTGCACCAGTCCAACTTCCGGGTCGTCGGCTTCGCCGAGCGGCCGCGGCTGGCGGAGCTCGCGGAGGTGGCGCGCGGGCACGGGCTCGCGCTCGTGGACGACCTCGGCTCGGGGGCGCTGCGCGCCCTCGGCGACGAGCCGACGCCGGCGGAGAGCCTGCGCGCCGGGGCCGACCTCGTCTGCTTCTCGGGGGACAAGCTGCTCGGCGGGCCGCAGGCGGGCGTCGTCGTCGGGCGGGCCGACCTGGTGGAGCGCCTGCGCCGCCACCCGCTCCAGCGCGCGCTGCGCGCGGACAAGCTCACCCTCGCGGCGCTCGAGGGCACCCTGCTCGCGCAGCTCGACCCGCGGCGCGCGGACGAGCTGCCCGTGCTGCGCATGCTCCA
>DATLYU010000094.1:0-11620 GCA_035574435.1 Gaiellaceae bacterium
GCGCAGGGGGAGCGCCCCGCCGGTCGGCAGCGCGACGCGCTCGGAGACGACGACGCGCTCGGCGAGGCAGCCGGTCGCGGTGCCGCGGTAGACGGTCTCGCCGCGCAGCGCCAGCCCGGTCGTGCCGTCCACGAGCGTGCCGGCGCCGATCGCCGCGTGCAGGCGCGGGCAGGCGGCCGGGCGTCCGCGCCGGCAGTCGCCGCAGACGCCGCACGACGGCGCCCAGGAGATGACGACCTCCTCGCCCGGCGCGACCCGCGTAACCGCTTCCCCGACCGCCTCCACGATGCCGGCTCCCTCGTGCCCCAGCACCATGGGCGTCGGGCGCAGGAAGTCGCCGCGCACGCTGTGCAGGTCGGTGCCGCAGATCCCGACCGCGGCCATGCGGACGACGACGTCGTGCGGCCCCGGACCGGCGAGCTCGAGCTCCTCGACCGTGAACGGGCGGCCGGGTCCCCAGAAGACCGCCGCCCGCGCCTTCACCGCACACCGAGAGCGACCGCCGGCCGTAGTCGGCGGCCGCCCTCAGCCCCGTCGCTCACACCGCCGCCGCGACGCCGGCGAGCGCCTCCGTCACCGCCGCGCAGGTGGTGACGGTGGCGACGTTCTGGAGCGCGTAGTTGATGGACGCGTTGTGCCAGTCGGCGTTCATGGTCGAGCAGCCGTCCTCCGGCACGACCATGAAGAAGCCCTTGTCCGCCCCCGTACGGGACGTGTGCTCGATGGACATGTTGGTCCAGGCGCCGGTGACGATGATCGTGTCCCGGCCGAGCCCGGCGAGCATGGTCTCGAGCTTCGTCCCGTGCCAGGCGGACATGCGCATCTTCTCCACCACGAAGTCCCCCGGCTGGGGCTCCAGGCCCTCGGCGGGAGCGGCGCCCCAGGTGCCGCGCACGAGCGCGTTCGCGTCCTTCACGCCCTGGAAGAGCGGCGCGTTCAGCTTCAGGCCGGGCGCGCCCTCCTCGACGATGTAGTGGACGTGGATGACGGGGATGCCCTTGCTGCGGCACGTCTCCGCGAGCGCCTTCACGTTCTCGACCACGTTCTGCTCCTTCGCGTGCTGCGGGGAGCCCGAGTCGGCGAACGCGCCGCCCTCGATGATCACGTCGTTCTGCAGGTCCTGGACGATCAGCACGCAGCGATCGGGATCCAGGGTCAGCCCTTCCTCGCTCATCCTCTCCTCCTCAGCGCATGTACGGCTCGCGGCGCGGGCCCACGATCGTGCGGATCGCGTACAGCGACGTCGAGCTCGGGATGTACAGCGTGTGCCAGTCCTCGCCGCCCCAGGTCAGGTTGCCCGTGTTCTCCGGGACGCGGATCGTCCCCAGGTGCTCGCCCTGGGGCGAGATGACCCAGATGCCGCCCGGGCCGGTGACCCAGATGTTGCCGCGCTCGTCGCACTTCATCCCGTCCGGGATGCCCTCCTCGATCACGCCCGAGCCTATGCCCTCGAAGAACATGCGCCCGTTCGAGAGCGTTCCGTCCGGGCTCAGGTCCCAGACCTTGATGTGCGCGCGGGGCGTGTCGTTGATGTAGATCAGCGACTCGTCCGGCGAGAAGCAGATGCCGTTCGGCATGTCGAACTCGTCCTTGTCCACGACGAGCTCGAGGTCGCCGCCGCCGGGCGGGATCTTGTACACGCCCTGAAAGCCGAGGCGGCGCTTGCGCGGGTGCCCGAAGCCGGGGAAGCGCCCGTACCAGGGATCCGAGAAGAAGATCGCCCCGCTCGAGTGGACGACGATGTCGTTCGGGCTGTTCAGCTCCTCGCCCTCGAACTCCTGCGCGATGATCTCGCGCGACCCGTCCGGGCTCTCCTTCACGACGCAGCTCGTCACGTGCTCGCAGACGAGCAGGTTCAGATCCGCGTCGTACGTCATCCCGTTGCACTTGTTGGAGAAGTTCTTGACCTCGACGACCGTGCCGTCGGGCGTGTACTTGCGGCGCACGTCGCCGGGCATGTCCGAGAAGAGCAGGTAGTGCTCGGTCGGGTGCCAGATCGGCCCCTCCGTGAACGTGAAGCCGGTGGCGACCCGCTCCACCGACGAGCCCTCCTCGACGAGCTCGTAGATCGCGTCCGACTTCGCCTCGATGCCGAGGCCCGTATCGGTGCTCGTCACGCTGCCCCCTTTCGTCAGGGAGATGTCGGCCCGACTCTAATACGGCCGCCGCAGTTGCGCGGCGGGATCATCGATGATCGAGCGTCTGCTCTTCGCGGCCTGCCCACCGCGCGCGGACGCGGCTCGCGTGGACGCGTCACGCGTGGACGCGTCCCGAAGCGTCTTCTCGGGACCTGTCCTGGGGTCTGTCCCCCAGACACGCCCTGCCCGGACAGGTCCCGGTAGGGACGATGAGCTCTGTTCTCGAACCGTCATCCGGGTCGTGCCGCGGGACAGGACATGTCCTGGGGTCTGTCCCCGGGACAAGTCCCGTACGGACGGGGCCGCGCCTGCGGCTACTCGACCTCTGCGTGGATGCGCTGCTTCGCCTCGCGCAGGAAGCCGCCGGCGCGGCCGGCCCGTACGGCGAGCACCTCGGCGAGGATGGACAGCGCCGTCTCCTCCTGCGTGTCGGCGCCGATGTCAAGGCCGCACGGACCCATGACCCGCTCCCACTGCTCCTCGCTCACCCCCGCCTCGAGCAGGCGCGCGCGACGGCGCTCCTGGTTGCGGCGGGAGCCGAGGGCGCCGATGTAGAACGCCTCCGTTCCGAGCGCGCCGATGAGCGCGGGCTCGTCGAACTTGTCGTCGTGCGTGAGCACGACGATCGCGGTCTGGTGGTCGGGCTCGACTTGCGCCAGCGCCTCCTCCGGCCAGGCGACGATCAGCTCGTCCGCGGAGGGGATGCGGTCGCGGGTCGCGAACTTCGCCCGGGCGTCGGCGACGATCGCCGTCCAGCCGAGCAGCTTGGCCCCGCGGCACAGCGCCTCGGCGGTGTCCACCGCCCCATACACGAACAGGCGCGGAGGCGGGCCGTACCACTCGGCGAACACCTTCTCACCGCGCGGGAGCACGAGCAGACGGTTGCGCCCCCGGCGGATCAGCTCGTCGAACTGCTCCGCGGCCTCCGCGAGCGGCGCCACGTCGTCGCCGAGGCGGTCGCCGGTCTCGAGCATGAGGAGCTTCGCCCCGACGTCCTCGCCCTCGACGACGGTGAAGAGGACTCCGCGCTCGCCCGACTCGCGCAGGCGCGCGAGCCGCTCGACTAAGGTCACTCGACCCGCTCCACGAAGACGTCGATCTCGCCGCCGCAGGGCAGCCCGACGCTCCATGCCTCGTCGTCGGAGATCCCGTACGAGAGGAGCTTCGGCCTCCCGGTCGCCAGCACTTCTTGGGCGTTCTCGAAGACGTCGCTCTCCACGCACCCGCCGGACACGGAGCCGCACATCTTCCCCGACTCGGAGATGGCCAGGCTGGCTCCGATCGGGCGCGGCGCCGAGCGGCGCGTCGCAACGACGGTCGCGACGACCACCCGCTCGCCCTCGCTCCGCCAGCGCTCGACCTCGGGCAGGATCTCCTTCACGCTGCGTGCCTCCTTTCGATGCCGGCGAGCACGGTCGCCAGCTCCTCGAGACTCCGGAGATTATGGCCGGGCAGGAACCGGTCGACGTAGGGCAAGGCGGCCCGCATCCCGCCCGCGAGCGGCTGGTACTCGGGGTTGCCCTTCAGCGGGTTGACCCACACAACTGCGTACGCCGCCCGCTGCAGCTTCGCCATCTCGCGCTCCACGAGACCCGGCTCGTCGCGCTCCCAGCCGTCCGAGACGACCACCACCACGGCGCCGCGAGAGAGCGCGCGCCTGCCGTAGACCGCGTTGAACTCCGCCAGGGAGCTGCCGATCCGCGTGCCGCTCCCCCAGTCCACGGCGGCAGCGGTGGCGCGAGCGAGCGCCGCCTCCGGGTCGCGGGTCGCCAGGTCCGGGGTCATCCGCGAGAGGCGCGTCCCGAACACGAAGGCCTCCACGCCGCGGCCGCTGCCGACGAGCGCGTGCAGGAAGAAGAGGAGCGCCCGCGTGTACGCATCCATCGAGCCCGACACGTCCGCGAGTACGACGAGCTTGCGCGGTACGCGCTTGCGCGACTTCCAGGTCTGCTCCACCGGGTCGCCGCCCGAGCGCAACGAGCGACGGACGAGGCGGCGCAGGTCGAGACGGTCGCCGCGCGGGTCGGGCGTTCGCCGACGGGATGCCCGGAGGGGTCGCGAGGCCGCGATCGCGTCCATCAGACGCCGGCAGCGCGTGAACTCCTCGACGGTCATCTCCGCGAAGTCCTTCTCGCGCAGGAGCTCGTGGGCGGAGGCGCCGAGCTCGTGCGGCGGCCCGTCCGTCTCCGCCTCGTCGCGCCGTCCTTCCTCCAGCGTGTCGCGCGCCACGCGGTCGGTGAGGTGGCGAACCTGCTTCTGGCGGACGAGCGGAGCGACGGGGCCGCGCAGGAACCACGCGGCGAATGCGCGGTCGAAGAGCTCCAGCTCGTCGTGGCGCGAGACGAGCGTCTGCCGGAGCGTGAAGTAGACGTCCTCCTGACGGGTCAGGTCGACGGCTCCCAGGCCCCGCACGGCATCGACGACCCGCCCCGGACCCACCTCGATCCCCACCTCGCGTAATACGCGGCCGAAGGTGACGACGTGGCGGACGATTGCGGCACCGGGCATTGTTGCGTTCCTTAACAATCGGTGTCAGACACCGGCTGTGACCGCTTCTTAACGAACGCCGGGCGCGGCGCCATCCGTTAGCGGTTCGCGGACGGGGCGCGTGCTTCCTCGATCAGCCCGACGAGGGTCTCGTCCCGCACCGTCTCGATGTCCTCGCGGTACTTGAGCACCGAGCCGAGCGTCTGCTCGACGACCTCGGCGTCGATCTCCTCGCGCCCGAGGGCGGCCAGCGCCTGCGCCCAGTCGATCGTCTCCGCCACTCCGGGCGGCTTGGCCAGATCGAGCCCGCGGAGGCCGCGCACGAACGCCGCCGCCTCTGCCGCCAGGCGCTCCGGGATGCCGGGCACGCGCAGCCGGACGATCTCGATCTCGCGCTCGATGGACGGGTGTCCGATCCAGTGGAAGAGCGCGCGCCGCTTGAGCGCGTCGTGGAGCTCGCGGGTACGGTTCGAGGTGAGGACGACAGCCGGGCGCCGCCGCGCGCGGATCGTCCCCAGCTCGGGGATGGTGATCTGGAAGTCGGAGAGGACCTCGAGCAGGAAGGCCTCGAACTCCTCGTCCGCGCGGTCGATCTCGTCGATCAGGAGGACGACCTGCTCCTCGGTGTCGATCGCCTCGAGGAGCGGCCGGCGGATGAGGAACTCGGGGCCGAAGAGCTCGTCCTCGGAGACCGTGCCCTCCTGCGCAGCCCGGATGTGCAGCAGCTGCCGGGGGTAGTTCCATTCGTAGACGGCGTGCGAGACGTCGAGCCCCTCGTAGCACTGGAGCCGGATCAAGCGGGCCGAGAGGGCGGTCGCCAGCGCCTTTGCAGCCTCAGTCTTGCCGACGCCGGCCTCCCCCTCGAGGAGCACCGGCTTCTCCAGCGCGAGGGAGAGGAAGAGTGCGGTGGCAAGCCCGCGGTCGGGCAGATAGCCCGCCTCGCGCAGGGCAGACTCGAGCGCGTCGATCGTGCGGAAGCTCACCCGCGCAGCGTACAGGGACATGTCCGGGGGACAGACCCCGAGGCAGGTCCGGGAAGGCCGCCTCAGGCCGCCTCCGCCGCGCGATGACCCGTCTGGACGCCGGACCCTGGGACGGAGCGGCCAGGTCTGGGGGACAGACCCCAGGACCTGACTGCAGAGGTCGCGGCCGGCGGATGGACGATCGAGAATCGATCATCTCGCCTCGCCTCGCCTCGCGCGCGAGATTAGACTCGGCTCACCTGACGTCGAGCGAAGGGTGGGCTATGGCTACGGCAAGTCTCGAGACGACGGGCGCGCCGGAGGTCCTCGTCCCGTCCTCCGAGGAGGAGGCGATCGAGGCCTTCGGCGACGGCACCGGCATCCTGGTCGTAGGCGGCGGGACGATCGTCCTCCCCGACCTGACCTACCGCCGCCTGCAGGCGTCCCGGGCGCTTCTGCTCGGGAGCGCGAGGCTGGACGGCGTGAGCCGGGACGGCGCCCGCGTAACCCTCGGCGCGATGACGCGCGTCGAGGAGCTCGTCGGCCTGCCGGCCCCGCTGGGGCCGTGCGCGCAGAACATCGGCGACGTGGAGATCCGCGGCGCCGCGACCGTCGGCGGCAACCTGTGCGCCGGCGAAGGCTACGAGGCGCCGCGCGGCGACCTGCAGGGCGCGCTGCTCGCGCTCGGGGCGACCGTGCGCTCCGCGGGCGCGGGGGGCGTCGGCGAGGAGCCGCTCGAGGACTTCCTCCCCAAGCGGCGGCAGCGGCTCGTGCTCTCCGTGAGCTTCGAGGAGCCGGCGGCCGGCGCGTTCGCGGCGCTCGACCGCCCGCACACGCACGACTACACGGCCCTCGCCGTCTCGGGCGCGCGGGCGGCGGACGGGACCATCCGGCTCGCGGCGACGGGCGCAGGCTGGTGGGGCGTCCGCCTGCCGTCGGCCGAGGCGGCGGCGGACGACCCGGAGGCGGCGGGCCAGGCGGCGCTCGCAGACGTCACGCCGCACGACGACGCGCTCGCCTCCGCCTGGTACCGGGCGAAGGTGCTGCCCGCGCTCGTCCGCAGAGTCCTCACCGAGCTGAAGGGAGCCGCATGAACATCCGGGTCAACGGGAGGGAGCACGCGGTCGCGAGCGGCCCGCTGACGCCGCTGCTCGACGTGCTGCGCGAGGAGCTCGGCATCACCGGCCCCAAGGCGGGCTGCCACCAGGGGGGGTGCGGCGCATGCACCGTCCTCGTGGACGGCGAGCCGCGGCGCTCGTGCCTGCTGCCCGCCGCCTACGCGAACGGCGCGGAGATCACGACGGTCGAGGGCCTCGGCACGCCGGAGCACCTCGCTCCGGTCCAGCAGGCGTTCGTCCACCACTACGCCGCGCAGTGCGGCTTCTGCACGTCCGGGATGCTGCTCGCCGCGCAGGCGTACCTCGATCGAGGCGGGGCCGACGACCCGGTCGCCATCCAGGAGGCCCTGGGCGGGCACGTCTGCCGCTGCACCGGTTACGCGAAGATCGTCGACGCGGTCGCGGCGGCCGCGCGGGGCGACTCGTTCGACCTGAGCACCACCGCCGTCGGCAAGTACACGACGCTGGCCACAGGAGGTTCCGCATGAAGGTCGTCGGCGCGCGCATCCCCCGCTACGACGGCGTCGCCCACGTCACCGGCCGCACGACGTACGTGGACGACGTGCGCATCCCGGGGACGCTGTGGGCGAAGGCGCTCCGCTCGCCGCACCACCACGCGGCGATCACGAGCATCGACACGCGCCCGGCGGAGGAGCTGAGAGGCGTCCACGCGGTGATCACCCACGAGGACGTCCCGCACAACGTGTACGGGCACCTGGAGGCGCTCGGCATCCCGGCGGACGAGCCGCTCCTCGCCGAGCACGACGTGCGCTACCTCGGCCAGCCGATCGCGCTCGTCGCCGCCGAGGACGAGGGCCTCGCGGCCGAGGCCGTCTCGCGCATCGAGATCGAGTTCGAGGAGCGCCCCGCGCTGCTCGACGTGCGCAAGGCCTTCGACGAGGACGCCCCGCGCATCCACCAGTGGGGCAACTGGTACCCGCACTTCGAGGGCGAGCTGGACCGCCGGCAGATCCGCAAGGGCGACGTCGAGCGCGCCTTCGCGGAGGCGGACGTGATCGTCCAGGGCGTCTACCGCCCGGCCGCGATCGAGCACGCACCGCTCGAGACGCAGGTGTGCCAGGTGGTGCCCGAGCCGAGCGGCCGGCTCACGATCTACTCCTGCACGCAGGCCCTCTATTTCTCGATGGGCGTGGTGGCCGCGCATCTGCAGGTGCCGCTGAACAAGCTCAAGCTCGTCGGCGGGACGACCGGCGGCGGCTTCGGCGGCAAGGTGGACACGGCCACGGAGACGATGACCGCGCTCCTCGCGCTCAAGTCGGGGAAGCCGGTCAAGTGGCGCTGGACGCGCGAGGAGGAGTTCCTCTGCTCGTCGACGCGGGCGCCCTGGCACATGGAGATCGCGGACGCGGTCACGGAGGACGGCTGGATCCTCGGCCGCAAGATGCTGACCCTGCACGACGCGGGCGCGTACGCGCGCTTCTCGCCGTATGGGCTGACGAAGCACAGCTTCCACCACACCGGGGCGTACTCGATCCCGAACCTGCACTTCGACGGCTACGTCGTGTTCACGAACCGCGTGCCGACGACGGCGATGCGCGGGTTCGGCGTCACCTCCGTGTCCTTCGCGGTCGAGACGCACATGAGCCGCATCGCGGAGGTGCTCGGCCTCGACCCGTTCGAGATCCGGCTGAAGAACGCCAACCGGATCGGCGACACGTCGCCGAACGGCGTCGTCTACACCGACCCCTCGACCGTTCCGACCGTGCAGGCGCTGGCCGAGTCGATCGGCGTCGAGCTCTCGGCCGAGTACCGCACCATGACGAACGAGCCGCGTGCCGGCGAGTGGCTTCCCGAGCACCTCGTCGCGCAGGTCGGCAACCCGGAGGAGCACTAGTCATGGCCAAGCACAGGGGCCGCGGGATCGCGGCCATCGAGTACCCGACCGGCATGAACCAGAACGGGGACCCGTCGCAGTGCTGGATCAAGGTCAAGCCCGACGGGCGCATCGACGTCTTCGCGGGCACGGCCGACATCGGCAACGGGTCGAAGACGATCCAGACGCAGATCGTCGCGGAGACGATCGGCGTGCCGTACGACTGGGTGACCTACGACAACTCGAACACGGACTCCTCGCCCATGTGCACGGGCACGTTCGCCTCGCGGGCGACGTTCGTGGCCGGCAAGGCGGCCGAGCGCGCGGCCCAGCAGGTGAAGCAGAAGCTGCTCGAGATCGCGGGCAAGGAGATGGAGATCGACCCCTCCGACCTCGAGATCGTCGACGGCGAGGTGATCGCGAAGGGCGCGCCGCAGAAGAAGATGTCCGTCGCGGACGTCGCCGGCGCGGCCACCTTCGGGCACGGCGAGCTGATCACCGGCACCGGCGCGCAGCTCAAGCCGTACGCGGCGATCATCGACCCGGAGTCGGGCAAGGTCGACCTCCCGCCCCACTCGGCCATCTCCTACGCGGCCTGCGCAGCCGAGGTGGAGGTGGACGACGAGACGGGCGAGGTGCGCGTGCTCCGGCTCTCGCAGTGCTACGACGTGGGGCGGGCGATCAACCCGACGCAGGTCGAGGGCCAGATCGAGGGCGGTGCGATGATGGGCCTCGGGCTCGGCGTGCTCGAGAACTGCTACCCGTACTACCCGCAGGTCGAGCACCGCGGCGCGGCCTTCGGCAGCTACCTCGCCCCGGCCATGGAGGACATGCCGCAGATCGACACGATCCTGATCGAGAACCCGTCCGCCGACGGGCCGTACGGCGCGAAGGGGATCGGCGAGATGGCGAACAACCCGCAGCCGCCGGCGATCGCGGCCGCCGTGCACGACGCGATCGGCGTCTGGATCACGGAGCTGCCCATCACCCCCGAGCGCGTGCTGCGCGCGCTCGAGGCGAAGGCGGCCGGCAAGCACGAGCCGCGCCGCGAGGGCAAGCTGGTCGTGTTCGACGAGGAGCTCTCCGTGAACGCGGTCTCGAGCGGCGGGATGCGCTTCGAGGTGCCCGCCTGAGCGGGCGCTCGCCGTTCAGGAGCTGGAACGGCGTCGAGCCCCACGCCCTCTTCCCGGGCGTGGGGCTCCGCGCCGTCGCGGGTGAGCAGGTCTTCCTCGGCCACGTCACGTACGCGCCCGGGACGACGGTCGCCCGGCACGCGCACCCCGCGTCCGAGCAGGTGATGTGGATCGTCGAGGGCTCGCTGACGATGACGGTCGGCGACGAGACCGCCGAGCTCGGGCCCGGCGACCTCGTCGTCGTCAACCGCGGCGTCGAGCACGAGCTCCGCTCCGAGGCCGGCGTCACCTTCGTCGAGGCGATGGCGCCCGTCCCCCGCGACCACATCCCCGACCCCGAGCGCGACCTCGTCCTCGGCGAGCTCGGAGACTCGCTGCACGTCGAGCGCTGAGGCCGCGCCGGCCCTCGCGCTCTCTCCGCGCACCCGGGGGTCAGAGCTCGAAGACGGCCACCTCGTAGCGCTCCACGCGCGGCTCGTCGCCGCCCATCTCCTCGGTCGCCTGGCGGCGGAGCTCGTTCGCGCGCTCTTCGCTCGCGCGCATGCTCGCCTCGTCCTCCCAGAGCGTGATCGCCATGCCGGTGCCCGACTGCCGGTCGACGAGCATGATCGCGCCGCGGCCGCCCAGCTCGCGCACCGCGGGGACCACGCGCTCCCTGAACGTCGCGATCCCCCGCTCGACGCGCTCCGGGGATCCCGAGATGATCGATACGCGTGCGTGCACGGCGGGCCTCCTTCGTCTGTCGGGGAACGCCGACTGTACCGCGAGTACGCTGCCGCGTCGTGAATCCGTTCGAGCTCCGGTCGGGCTGGCTCGAGGAGCTGGGCGAGCTGCTCGCCATCCCGAGCGTGAGCGCCGACCCCGAGCACGCGGACGACGTGCGCCGGGCCGCGGAGTGGATCGCCGGGCGCGTTCGCGCGCTCGGCGGGGAGGCCGAGGTGCGCGAGGGGGGTCGCCTGCTCGTCGGCGAGGTGCCGGGGCCGCCGGAGGCGCCGGTCGTGCTCGTGTACGGCCACTACGACGTCCAGCCGCCCGACCCGCTCGGGCTCTGGGAGAGCGACCCGTTCAGGGCGACCGTCCGCCGCGAGTGGCTGCACGCCCGCGGCGTGGCCGACGACAAGGGACAGCTCTGGATGCAGCTCGAGGCGATCCGCTCGCTGGCCGCCGAGGGCCCGCTGCCGGTCGGATTCCGGATCGTCTGCGACGGCGAGGAGGAGACGGGCGGCGACGCGGTCGGCCGCTTCCTCGCGGCGGACGCCGGCCCGGCGGACGCCTGCGTCATCCTCGACGGCTGGATGAAGCGGCGCCACGCGCCCGAGCTGGTCGTCGCCACGCGCGGGCTCGTCGCGCTCGACGTCGAGGTGCGGACGGGCGCGCGCGACCTCCACTCCGGCCACTACGGCGGGACGGCGCTGAACGCGATCCACGCGCTCGCGCAGGCGCTCACGGCGCTCTTCCCCAGGGACGGGCGGCTGCCCGAGCCGCTGCGCCAGGGGGTGCTCCCGCCCGCGGAGGAGGAGCTCGCCGGCTGGAGCGACCTGCCGCCGGGCGAGGAGGAGCTCGCGCGCGTGGGCGCCGTCCCCCTGGACGAGCGCGCGGCCGAGGAGTTCTACGAGCGCGCCTTCGTGGAGCCCTCGCTCGACGTGACCGGCATCGTCGGCGGGAAGCCCGGCCTGCGCAACACGACGCTCGTCTCGCGCGCGAGCGCGGGCGTCACGATCCGGGTCGCGCCCGACCAGGACGCGGAGGGTGTCGCACGCACGGCCGAGCGGTTGCTCCGGGAGGCGCTGCCCGCGGGCGCGACCCTGACGGCGCGCTGGGAGGCGACCCCGCCCGCCGTCCTCCCCCGCGACACGCCCGTCCTCGAGCTCGCGCGGGACGCGTTCGCGCGCGTCTTCGGGCGGCGCCCGCTCGTCGTCCGCGCGGGCGGGACGCTGCCGGTGCTGGC
>DATLYU010000095.1:0-21609 GCA_035574435.1 Gaiellaceae bacterium
CGGTGGGTGGAGGAGTGCGGGTACCACTGCGCGGGGCGCTCCGTGCCCGGGCACGTCTGCGACCCGCTCGCACCCGACGAGCCGCTCGCGCCCGCGCACGACCACGCGGGGGCGATGCGTGCCGAGCACGCGCACGGTCACGGCCACGGCGGCCATGCCGGCATGTCCATGGACGCGATGGTGCGCGACATGCGCAACCGCTTCCTCGTTGCGCTCGTCTTCGCCGTCCCGATCGCGATCTGGTCGCCGCTCGGCGAGCGGCTCTTCGACGGGACGCCGCCCGCCCCGTTCGGGCTGGGCGACGACGTCTGGCAGTTCTTCCTCAGCTTGCCCGTCGTCTTCTACGCGTCGTGGGTCTTCTTCCGAGGCGCGTACCTCGCCCTCAGGGCGCGGACGCTCGACATGATGGTGCTGGTCGCGGTCGCGATCGGCACCGGCTGGCTGTACTCGGTCGCGGCGACCTTCCTGATCGAGGGGGACGTCTTCTACGAGGCCGCCGCGTTCCTCGCCGCGTTCGTCCTGCTCGGGCACTGGTTCGAGATGCGCGCCCGCGGCGGCGCGAACGACGCGATCCGTACGCTCCTCGACCTCGCGCCGCCGAGGGCCGTCGTCCTCCGAGACGGCGTCGAGCTCGAGGTGCCGACCGCCGAGGTGCGCGTCGGCGATCTCCTTCTCGTTCGACCGGGCGCGAAGATCGCGGTCGACGCCGTCGTGGTCGAAGGCGAGAGCTCGGTCGACGAGTCGATGGTGACCGGAGAGAGCATGCCCGTTCCGAAGGGGCCCGGCGACCGGCTCATCGGAGCCACGATCAACAAGAGCGGCACGCTTCGCGCGCGCGCGACTGCGGTGGGCTCGGACACCGCGCTCGCGCAGATCGTGAAGCTCGTGCAGGAGGCGCAGAGCTCGAAGGCGCCGGCGCAGCGGCTGGCGGACAGGGCCGCCTTCTGGCTCGTCCTCGTCGCGCTGGTCGGCGGCCTCGGGACCTTCCTCGTCTGGAAGCTGGTCGTCGGCGCGGACGTCCAGGAGTCGCTCGTCTACGCGATCACGGTCGTGGTGATCACGTGCCCGGACGCACTCGGCCTCGCGACGCCGACCGCAGTCATGGTCGGCACCGGCCTGGGCGCCCGCAGGGGCATCCTGTTCAAGAACGCGCTCGCGATCGAGCAGTCCGCGCACGTGGACACGGTCGTGCTCGACAAGACGGGCACGCTCACGCGCGGCGAGCCGGAGGTGGTGGAGATCGCGAGCGAGGGCATCGGCGAGGAGGAGCTCCTCCGTCTGGTGGCCGCTGTCGAGCGCGAGAGCGAGCACCCCCTCGCGCAGGCGATCGGCCGCGCGGCGGACGCACGCGGGATCGCAGCGCCGCGAGCGGAGAGGTTCGAGGCGGTCGCCGGGCACGGAGCCATGGCCGAGGTCGACGGGCGCCATGTCCTCGTCGGCAACCGCCGGCTCCTGGAGCGGGAGGCGGTGCCGCTCGACCGCCTCGGCCCGCGTGCGGAGGAGCTCGCCGGCGCGGGCCGCACGGTCGTGCACGTGGCCGTCGACGGCAGGGCCGCCGGGTTGATCGCGATCGCGGACGCGCCGCGCGAGACGTCGCCGGAGGCGATCACGGCGCTGAGAGAGCTCGGCCTCCGCCCGGTCATGCTGACCGGCGACAACCGCCGGACCGCCGAGCGCATCGCAGCGACGCTCGGGATCGAGGAGGTGCTGGCCGAGGTCCTCCCGGGCGACAAGGCCGCGAAGGTGGCCGAGCTCCAACGACAGGGCCGCAGGGTCGCGATGGTCGGAGACGGCGTCAACGACGCCCCCGCCCTCGCCCAGGCGGACGTCGGGATCGCGATCGGCGCCGGCACCGACGTCGCCATCGAGACGGCGGACGTGGTCCTCATGCGCTCGGACCCCCTGGACGTCGCCACCGCAGTCACCATCGGCCGGGGAACAGTGCGCAAGATGAAGCAGAACCTGGCCTGGGCGATCGGCTACAACTCGCTCGCCCTGCCCATCGCGGCGGGCGTCTTCGAGCCGTGGGGGCTGACGCTGCGGCCCGAGATCGCGGCGATCTCCATGTCGGGCTCGAGCATCCTCGTCGCCGTCAACGCGGTCGCGCTGAAGCGTCTGAGGCTGCCCCGCACCCGAAGCGACGGCGGTGAGCTCTACGAGCGGTCCGCCGCGACCGGCTGAGCCGCGGCCAGCGGCGACACGGTCACGTGGATGACCGACTCCCCGCGCGCCCACGCGATCAGGCCGAGCGCCTGGAGTCGCTCGAGCGCCCACTGGAACGCCTGCGCCTGGGCTCCCGACCCGTACCGCCGGCGCACGTCGAACGAGTACCCGGTCGCGTGCAGCGACGCATGCGTCGCCTGCTCGAGATCGGGCGGCGTGAGCCCCGGCCCGGAAGCCTCGTCGTAGGCGGCCCTGGTGACGGTCAGCGGCCGCTCCTCGCCGCTCAGCTCGTACACCTGGTCGGCGAGGTAGCGGAGAACGCCGAGCGCGTTCGGCCGCAGCGTGCGATAGAGCCGCCCCTCGGCGCCGAGCCTCAGCAGCGCCCGAGCGAGCGTCCGGTCGACGACGACGCGGCTGCCCGCGGAGGCCGTCGGGAGAGGCCGGAGCACGCGCCCCGCGACCGCGGTCGCGAGGTCGTCGGGCGTTCGGAAGCGGTGCCCGGCTCGAGGAGGGTGGAAGACGAGCTCGGCGCTCGGCCCTCGGCCGTGGAGCTCCGCGAGCCGGTCGAGCTCGGCCGGGTTCTCGCGGAAGAGGCGCATGATCTCGCGCGCTGCGAGGACGCGCCAGTAGTACGTCTGCGAGTCGTCGCCGAGCGAGGCGAGCCGCGACCACGCATCCGCGTGACGCACGGGCGAGGAGTCGAAGTAGACGCGTGCGTAGTCGAGGCTCTCCTGCGAGACGACCCGTGCGATGGGATCGTCGTCGTCTCGGCCGGCGTACGCACGCAGGACGGACTCCAGGTTCCCGATGCCCATGTGGTAGGAGACGACGGCCAGGTCGTCGCGCCCGAGGAAGCGGCGGCCCTCGGTGAGGTAGCGGACCGTCCCGGCGAGCGCGTGGACGGGGGCGAAGCGCTGGTCCAGCTCCCGGCGCTCCGCCCGCAAGGCCTCGACCCGATCGGCGTCGCCGCGGCGCCGTGCATCCTCGATCCGCCGCGTGAGCCGCCGGCTCGCCTCGAGATCGACCCGCATGCCGAGGAAGTTGGTGGCCGTCTCCGCGAGGATCTGGGTCAGCCCTGCTGCATGCTCGACGTCGTGGCCCGCGATCACGTCCGGCCGGCCTGCGCTCTCGAGGTAGACGATCGCCTCGACCACGTCGGCGTCGAGCCCGCTCCCCGAGACGGCGTCCTCGACCAGCGAGCGAAACGCCGCCGTACGGCGCGCGGCCGCCACCACCCCGCCCGGGCTCTTGGCGAAGAGCGCGTGGCTGAGCCCGAACGCCGCCGCCCGCTCGTACGCATCGGTCTGCCCCTCCTCGAACGAGAGTGGATCCGGACCGACCAGCTCCGATGGAAGCGCGAGCGGAGGGGGCTCCTCGACGTCCCGATCGAAGGCGAGCGTGGCCGCGGTCACGACGACCGCCACGAGCACGAGCGCCAACCCGAGTGCGGCTCCGGCCTGCTCGAGGCGGCTCACCGGGAGCTCACGGCGCCGTACGCAGGGTCCACGTGGCTCCGCCGTCGAGCGAGCGCTTGACGGTGCCGTCGTGAAGCGCCACGTAGAGCTCGTCGGGCCGCTGCGCGAGGAACGCCGCCGGCTCGCCTCCGACGTCTCCGCGCCGCACGAAGCGGCGGCCGCCGTCGGCGCTGACGAGCAGCGCGCCGGCGCCGGTGACGAGGTACAGCGTCTGCTCCCTCGGCCAGGCGAGCAAGCCGACCGCGTCGGCGATCCGCACCCAGGTCCGCCCGGCGTCCCGCGAGGCGAAGAGGCCGCCCTGCGGGCCGCCGAGCGAGGTGACGACGACGCGACGCCGCTCGAGCGGGGATACGGCGAGATCGACGATCGCGCCGGGCTTCTCGAGCTCCTCCCACGTCTCTCCCCGGTCCGCGCTGACGAGCAGCCGGTCGTTGGAGGAGTCGTAGCCGTACACTCGCTCGCCGGCGAGCCGAAGGACGTGGAAGTCGGCTTCGCCGAGGAGGGAGACCGGCTGCCAGGTGACGCCGGCGTCGACGGACTCGATCAGGCCGAGGTGCGGCGGAAGGCCGTCCCGGAGGTCGGGATGACCCGAGCCGAGGAAGCGGTCCGGGCCGACGACCGTGAACCCCATAGTGTCCTGGCGGCGATCGGAGACGCGCCGCGCCTCTCGCTCTCCGGGACCGACACGGTAGAGGCCCGTGTGCGTCGCGATGAAGAGCGCTTCGTCCGAGGGGTTGACGCCCAGAGCGTGGACGTGCACCGGGCCGGGATCCGCCAGCCCGCTCGGCCCGGCGCCGTCGGTCCCGCCCGCGACCGCCCAGGCGACCAGCCCGACCGCCACCGCCGCGAGCGCTCCGGCGACGACCGGAAGCCGTTGCGTGCGAAACCGGGCGGCCCACCCCACGCGCTGAAGGCTAGCCCCGTCGGGTCGGGCGGAGAGAGCGCCTCACGCCACGGCGGTCCCGAGAACGAGAAGGCCCTGCATAACAGGGCCTTTCGAGTAGCGGGGGCGGGATTTGAACCCGCGACCTCCGGGTTATGAGCCCGGCGAGCTACCTGACTGCTCCACCCCGCGTCGCGAGCCGCAGTATAGCCGGTCTCCAGCCCGCGGCCGCCGCCGCTCAGCCGACGAAGGCGCTCTCGCGGGTCTGGCTCGCGACCTTGTCCAGGATCGCCTCCAGCAGCCGCCCGGAGGAGAGGACGTGCTCGCGCGCGAGCACGCGCGCGCCCTCGGGGCTGCGCGCGGCGATCGCCTCGCGGATGGCGCGGTGCTGGCGGTCGTTCTTGCGGTAGAGCTCGTCCAGGTCGGCGCCGGTCGCCCACACCGGCTTGACGAGGAAGGTGCGCCGCGCGGCCTTGGCCAGCCGCTCGATCAGCGGCGAGGCGGCGGCCGCGTAGATCACGTCGTGGAAGGCGTGGTTGGCGAGGAGCCACTCGCGGGCGAGCTGCAGGTCCTGGCGGCCCTCGTGGCTCATCTCCACGAGCGCGCGCGTGGCGGCGCTGAAGCGCCGCTCGGCACGCTCGAGCGCGGCCAGCTCCTCCTCCCCCATGCGCGGGGTCGCGAGCTCGGTGGCCAGGCTCTCGAGCTCGGCCCGCACGAGGAAGGCCTCGCGCAGCTCTTCGCGCGAGAGCATGCGCACGCGCACGCCCCGGTTCGGCTCGAAGGTGACGAGGCCGAGCGCGGCGAGACGGCGCAGCGCCTCGCGCACGGGAGTGCGGCTGACCTGGAACTGCTCGGACAGGTGCTCCTGGCGGAGGACGCTCCCGGGCGGGATCTCGCCGGAGACGATCGCCTCCTCGAGCGCGAGCGCGAGGTCGTCGGCCTTCGTCCCGTCAGACACGGCGCCCCTCGAGCTCGAGGAGCCGCCCGTACGCGGGCAGGGTGAGGAACTCCACGAACTGCGGCGCGAGCACGACGTCCTCGAAGAGGGAGCGCGCCTCGCGGTAGACCTCGTCGTCGGGCAGCTCGCCCGCGACCTCGGCGATCGTGCGCTCGACGTCGCCCCGGGCGACCCGACCGTGCCGCAGCCACTGCCACACCTGCGAGCGGGAGATCTCGGCGGTGGCGGCGTCCTCCATGAGGTTGTCGATCGCCGCCGCGCCCACGCCGGAGAGCCAGGCGGCCAGGTAGCGGATGCCGACGGAGACGTTCGTGCGCAAGCCCTCCTGCGTCACCTCGCCCGGCGTCGCGGCCACGTCCAGGAGCTGCGCGGGCGTCACCGCCACGTCGTCGCGCCTGCGCCCGAGCTGGTTCGGGCGCTCGCCGAGCGCGGCGTCGAAGACCTCGGTCGCGACCGGGACGAGGTCGGGGTGGGCGACCCACGTGCCGTCGAAGCCGTCGCCCGACTCGCGCAGCTTGTCCTCGCGCACGCGCGCGAGCGCGGTCTCGTTCACCTCCACGTCGCGGCGGCTGGGGATGAACGCGGCCATGCCGCCGATCGCGTGCGCGCCGCGGGCGTGGCAGGTGCGCACGAGCAGCTCCGTGTACGCGCGCATGAACGGCACCGTCATCGTCACCTGCGCGCGGTCGGGCAGGACGAACTCCTCGCGCTCGCGGAACTTCTTGATCACGGAGAAGATGTAGTCCCAGCGGCCCGCGTTCAGCCCCGCCGAGTGCTCGCGCAGCTCGTACAGGATCTCCTCCATCTCGAACGCGGCGAGGATGGTCTCCACGAGCACCGTGGCCTTGATCGTCCCGCGCGGGAGCCCGAGCCGCTCCTGGGCGAGCAGGAAGGCGTCGTTCCAGAGCCGCGCCTCCAGGTGGCTCTCCAGCTTCGGGAGGTAGAGGTAGGGGCCGGTCCCGCGCGCGAGGAGGCGCTCCGCGTTGCGGGCGAGGTACACGCCGAAGTCGAAGAGGCCCGCCGGCACGGCGTGCCCGTCCACCTCCACATGCCGCTCGAGCAGGTGCCAGCCGCGCGGGCGCACGAGCAGGACGGCCGTCTCCTCGTCCAGTCGGTAGCTCTTCTCGCCCGTCTCCACCGCGATCGTGCGCTCGATCGCGTCGGTCAGGTTCTGCTGGCCGCCGAGCACGTTCGCCCACGTCGGCGAGTTCGCGTCCTCGAAGTCGGCCATGAAGACGCGCGCGCCCGAGTTGAGCGCGTTGATCACCATCTTGCGGTCTCCGGCCGGCCCGGTGATCTCGACGCGGCGGTCCTCGAGGTCGCGCGGGACGGGCGCCACGCGCCAGTCCCCTTCCCGGACGGAGCGCGTCTCCGCGAGGAAGTCCGGAAGCTCGCCGGCGGCGATCCGCTCCTGCCGCTCGGCGCGGGCCCGCAGCAGCTCCTCGCGGCGGCCGTTCAGCTCCCGGTGCAGCGCGGCGACGAGCTCGAGCGCCTGCGGCGTGAGGACGCCCGCCTCGTCCGGCGCCGTCACCGCGACGCCCGCGACCGCGACCGAGGTCACGGTCGCGCCGCAGCCGCCTGGAACTGCGCCTCCTCGGTCGAGCCGCGCAGGGCGAGCGTGGAGCTCTCCCCGCCCGAGATCGCCTCCAGCACGGCGTCGAAGTAGCCCGCCCCGACCTCCCGCTGGTGGCGGGTGGCCGTGTACCCCGCCTCCTCGAGCGCGAGCTCGCGCTGCTGCAGCTCGACGTACGCGCTCATCCCCCGCTCCGCGTAGCCGCGCGCGAGGTCGAACATCGACTCGCACACCGCGTGGAAGCCGGCCAGGGTCACGAACTGGAACTTGTACCCCATGGCCGCGAGCTCGCGCTGGAAGGCCGCGATCGTGCGCTCGTCCAGGTGCTGGCGCCAGTTGAAGGAGGGCGAGCAGTTGTACGCGAGCAGCTTCCCGGGGAAGCGGGCGTGCACGGCCTCGGCGAACCGCGCCGCCTCGGCGAGATCGGGCGTGGACGTCTCGCACCAGAGCACGTCCGCGTACGGCGCGTACGCAAGCGCGCGTGCGATCGGCGCCTCGATCCCGGGGCGCACGCGGAAGAAGCCCTCGGGCGTCCGCTCGCCGGTCAGGAACTCGCGGTCGCGCTCGTCCACGTCGCTCGTCAGGAGCGTGGCCGAGAGGGCGTCCGTGCGGGCGAAGAGAACGGTGGGGACGTCGAGCACGTCGGCCGCGAGCCGCGCGGCGACGAGCGTCTGCACGAACTGGCTCGTGGGCACGAGCACCTTCCCGCCCAGGTGGCCGCACTTCTTGGCCGAGGAGAGCTGGTCCTCGAAGTGCACGCCGGCGGCGCCGGCCTCGATCATCGCCTTCATCAGCTCGAAGGCGTTCAGCGGCCCGCCGAAGCCCGCCTCCGCGTCGGCCACGATGGGCGCGAGCCAGTACGTCCCGTTCCGTCCCTCCGCGGCGTCGATCTGGTCGGCGCGCAGGAGGGCGTTGCTCAGGCGGCGCACCAGCGCAGGTCCGCTGGAGACGGGGTAGAGGCTCTGGTCGGGGTAGGTGTGCCCGGCGTCGTTCGCGTCCGCCGCCACCTGCCAGCCGGACAGGTAGATCGCCTGCAGACCCGCCTTCACCATCTGCACGGCCTGCGCCCCGGTCAGCGCGCCCAGGGCGGCCACGTACGGCTCCTCGTGCAGCAGCCGCCAGAGCCGCTCGGCGCCCAGGCGCGCGAGCGTGTGCTCGATGCGAAAGCGCCCGCGCAGGCGCTCCACGTCCTCCCGGCCGTACGGCCGCTCGATCCCGGCGAAACGCTTGCCGGCTCCGACCTCCCCTGCGCTCATCGGCGTCTCCTCCCGCTCGAAAGTGTGTCCGACCTTACCAGGATTGGATCCTAAATAGGCGTCCGGATGCAGTGCATGCGCCTTATCCCCTGGAATCGGATCCGATAAACACTGAGATTGGATCCAGGAGCGCCGCTGGTACGATCGGTCCGCGGTGGTCCTCCTCGCCTTCCTCGGCGGCCTCGCGGCCGTGCTCGCGGCGCTCGCCGTCCTCGTCGTCCGCGGCGTCCGCCTCTGGCGGCAGGCGAGGGGGACGGGCGGACGGATCGTGGCCGAGCTGGAGACGTTCGCGGCGCGCGCCGAGCGGATCGAGCGCCTGCTCGCCGACGCGGACCGCGCGGCGCAGGAGCTGGACGCCGCGCTCGCCCGCCTGCGTGCCTCGCAGGCGCGCCTGCAGGTCCTCCGGAAGGCGCTCGAGCGCTCGGGGCAGCGCGTGCGCTGGCTGCGCGCGCTGGTTCCGCGCTAGTGCGCGTCGCGGCGATCGACCTGGGGACGAACTCCACGCGGCTGCTCGTGGCGGACGTGGAGAACGGCTCGCTGCGCGAGGTCTCGCGGCGCCTGACCATCACGCGCCTCGGGGAGGGCGTGGACGAGCGCCGGCGCCTCCTCCCCGTGCCGATCGCCCGCGTGCGGAGCTGCCTGACGGACTACCGCCGCGAGCTCGAGGCGCTGGGCGCGGCCCGCACGCTCGCGGTCGCGACGAGCGCCGTGCGCGACGCGGAGAACGGCGAGGCCTTCCTGGGCGAGATCGAGTGGAGCTTCGGCTTCGTCACGCGCCTGCTCTCGGGCGACGAGGAGGCGGCGCTCATGCTGCGCGGGGTGGCCGCCGGCCGCGGGTCGCTCGCGGGCACCCTCGTCGTGGACATCGGCGGCGGCTCCACGGAGCTCGTCCTCGCCGGGGACGAGGGGCCCGCGTCCGCGACGAGCCTCGACGTCGGCTGCGTCCGGCTGACGGAGCGCTTCCTGCGCTCGGACCCGCCCGCCCGTCCGGAGCTCGCGGCCGCCTCGGCGTACGTCCGCTCCCTCCTGCCGCAACTCGAGCCCGCCGCCGCGATCGGGGTCGCCGGGACGGTAACCACGCTCGCCACGCTCGACCTCGGGCTCGCGGAGTACGACCCCGAGCGCACGCACGGGCACCGCATCGCGCGCACCTCCGTCGAGCGGGAGCTCGAGCGCCTGGCGGCGCTCACGAACGAGGAGCGGGAGCGCGTCCCCGGGATCGAGCCGGGCCGTGCGCCGGTCATCGTCGCCGGCCTCGTCGTCCTGCGCGAGGTGCTCGCCGCCTACGGGCTCGAGGAGGTCGAGGTCTCCGAGCGGGACATCCTGCACGGCGCCGCGCTCGCCGCCGCCGAGCTGCCCGAGCCCGAGGAGGGCGCCGCGCCGCCGGGCGCGTTCACCTGCTGCTGAGCTACGCGGCGGGCGGCAGGTCGGGCGGGTCCGCAGCCGGCTCGTCCTCGGCGAGCCGGCGCTGCAGGACGCTGCGCGAGAGCACGCCGATCAGCCGGTCGTGCTCGTCCACCACGGGCACTCGCTCGGCGTCCTCGGCCTCCAGGAAGCGGAAGGCGTCCTCGAGCGGCACGTCGGGCCCGATCGTGTAGTGCGGCGTCTCGGCGATCTCGCGCAGCGACGTCGTGCGCGGGTCGCGGCCCGGCGCCACGACCTCGCGCACGAGCGTCTTGCGGGTGACGACACCCACGAGGCGGTCGTCCTCCGTCACGTACACGGCGCGTACCTCCGGCCGCTGGAGGAGCTCGCCGGCCGCCTGCGCGGACGCGTCCGCAGGCAGCCGCCGCGGGTCCGAGACCATCGCCTCGCGCACGACGCTCACGGGAAGAGACCCCTCGCCTCGAGCGCCTCGGCGACCTCGCGGATGCCGACCGCGAGCGCCGCCGTGCGCAGGGAGACGTCGGTCGCCCGCGACAGGTCCCACACCCGGTCGAAGGCGTCGGAGAGCTTCTCCGAGAGCTTCGCCCGGATCTCGTCGCGCGTCCAGAAGAGCCGGCCGAGGTCCTGCACCCACTCGAAGTAGGAGACGGTCACCCCGCCGGCGTTCGTGAGGATGTCCGGCAGCACCGGGATCCCGCGCTCGGCGAGGATCGCGTCCGCCTCCACGGAGGTCGGGCCGTTCGCGCCCTCGGCGATGAGCGCGGCGCGCACCCGCGGCGCGTTCGCCGCCGTGATCTGGTCCTCGCGCGCGGCGAGGACGAGGATGTCGCACTCGAGCTCCAGGAGCTCCTCGTTCGTGAGGCGGGCACCCGGCGCCGCGCCTTCGAGCGACCCGTGCAGGCGTGCGTACTCGAGGAGCGAGGGAACGTCGAGACCCTGCTCGGCGTGGATCCCGCCTGCCACGTCCGAGACGGCCGTGACGAGCGCGCCCGCCTCGTGCAGCTCGAGCGCGGCGACGCCGCCGACGTTCCCGAAGCCCTGCACCACGCAGCGCTTGCCGGCCAGCTCCCAGCCGAGCCGCTCGCACGCGCGGCGCACGACCATGACCACGCCCGCGCCCGTCGCCTCGTGGCGGAAGACGGAGCCGCCGATCGAGATCGGCTTCCCGGTCACGATCTCCGGGACCGCGTAGCCGCGCTGCATGGAGTACGTGTCCATCATCCACGCCATCGTCTGCTCGTTCGTGGCCATGTCGGGCGCGGGGATGTCTTCCTGGGGGCCGATCACGGGCAGGAGCTCGGAGGTGAAGCGCCGCGTGAGCCGCTCCAGCTCGCCGGTCGAGAGCGCGCGCGGATCGCAGCGCACTCCACCCTTCGCGCCCCCGTAGGGCAGGCGCAGGAGCGCGCACTTCCAGGTCATCCACATGGCGAGCGCCGCGCACTCGCCGAGCGTCACCTCAGCGTCGTAGCGGACGCCGCCCTTCGTCGGCCCGAGGATGCTCGAGTGCTGGACGCGATAGCCGGGGAAGACGACGCGCCGGCCGTCGTCCAGGCGCACCGGGACGCTGACGATGATCGAGCGCTCGGGGTAGCGCAGCCGCTCGGCCACGTCCTCGGAGATGCTCGCATGCGGCAACGCCTGGTCGAACTGCGCGACCGCCATGCGGTACAGCGGGGTGTCCCACTCCAGGTGGGCATGGGCAAGCTCGTCCGGCAGGCTCGCCACGGCGCGCCGAGTGTACCGGCGGCCTCGCCGGTCGCCGCCCGTCCGCTCGTGGCGGGGAGCCCTAGCCGACGCCGGCCGGGCCGGCCCCGTCCCCGCCGCGTTCGCCGTCCTGCCCTCCCCTCGTGAGCAGCGGAGCGCCCAGGCGCACGGCCTTGCGGATGAGGACGGTCGTCGCCTCGCGCCCCACGCGGACGTCGCACTCGGTGGCCAGGCTTCGCATCACCGTCAGGCCTCGCCCTCGACCGCGGTCCTCGCGCTGCCGCTTCCACGGCCCCCGGTTGGAGACGACGAGCGTGACCCCCTCCGCGTCCGCCCGACCCCTGAGCGTGACCTGCGTCCCCCGACGCCCGTACTCGACCGCGTTGGCGAGCGCCTCGTGCACCGCGAGGACGAGGTCGTCGGCCTGGGGCGGTGCCACTCCGCTCGCGTTCAGCCACCTGGCCAGCTCCTGCCGTGCGCGGCGCAGGAGCGCCGGATCGAGGTCGAAGACGAGGCGGAGCGGCTCCACGCCCGAAACGTGACACCGGAACGGCGAGGCTAAACCCGGTCGATGCCGGGGGCGGGACTCGAACCCGCACGCCCCCTGTGGGGACACCCGCTTTTAAGGCGGGCGCGTCTCACCCGTTCCGCCACCCCGGCGGGCCCAGTGTAGGGCAGCGGCCGCGGCCTACCGGCCCGGCTGCAGGTCGCTCGGGTCGAAGCGCTCGGGGCCCTTGAACTGGAGCTCGCGGAAGAACGTCGAGAGCGCGGCCTCGTCGAACGTCCGGCACTTGGCGAGGTAGCCCTTCTCGATCTCGCCCTCCGCCACCCAGGCGCCGAGGGCGAACTGGTCGCCGAGGCGGGGCAGCGGCGCCATGATCGTCCCCGTCTGGTGGTCCGAGTAGAACCCGCGCAGCTCGTTCACCGTCGCGCGCGGCACGTCCTCCCCGTAGAAGACGAAGATGCCGCCGTGCTCGAGGTTGTGCACGACGCGCGCAAGCTCGAGCGGCTCCTCGTAGATCCCGAAGATCGCCGCGACCGCGTAGTGGGCGCCGTTCGTGGGCGGGTCGGTGTTCCAGGAGGGGGCCGTGCCTCCGGGGTCCTGGACGGAGTGCGCGCCGGGTTTGGCGGGCACGTCCTGGAGCGTGCAGCCGGCGGCGCGCAGGGCCGTCCGGACCGCGGCCTCGTCCACCCCGCCGCCGCCCCCGCCGAGCCCGACGAACGCCGCTACCGCACCCACGGCGACGAGGGCGCCGAGCGCCGCTCCGAGCACGGCCAGACGGCTCCCCGTGGAGGTTCCCTGAGGCGCGCCCGCACGCTGCTTGGGGGCCTTGACCCGCGGCTTCTCCGGCATGCCGCGCGCGACTGTAGCAGCCGGTCCCCACGACTTCGGCGGCCAGCGCGCTCCGTCCGGGCCCCCCTCTACCGTTCGTCGGCCCGATGGTCGCAGTGGCCCTCCTCGTCGGCTTGGCGGTCGGCGCGCTCGCCGTCCTCCTCGCCGTGCGCCCGGCGCTCGTCGAGCGCCGCCGGCGCGCGGCGGAGGTGGCCGCGCTGCGGGAGGAGCTCGCGGCCGCCCGGGCCGAGCTGGACGTCGAGCGCCGGGGGTTCGACGAGCGCGTGGCCGCGACCATCAAGGCGCTCTCGGCCGAGGCGCTGGACGCGAACAGCCAGCGCTTCCTCGAGCTCGCGGAGGCGCACCTGTCCGGCCACGTCCGCCCGCTCAAGGAGTCCCTCGAACGCATGGACGCGCAGCTGCGCGGCGTCGAGCGCATCCGGCAGGAGGCCTACGGCGCGCTTCGGGAAGGCGTCAGCCAGCTCCGCTCCGAGCAGGAGCGCCTGCGCGTCGAGACGGGCAACCTCGTGACCGCCCTGCGCGCGCCGCACGTCCGCGGCCGCTGGGGCGAGATCCAGCTTCGCCGCGTGATCGAGCTCGCGGGCATGGTCGAGCACTGCGACTTCCACGAGCAGCCGACCACTGCGGACGGCGACGGCAACGTCCTCCGGCCCGACGTGATCGTGCACCTCCCGGGCGACAAGCACGTCGTCATCGACTCCAAGGTGCCGCTCGCCGCCTACCTGGACGCGTTCCGCGAGGACGCGAGCGACGACGAGCGGCGGGCCCGGCTGGCCGACCACGCACGCCACGTGCGCGAGCACATCCAGCGGCTGGGCCAGAAGGCGTACTGGCGCCAGCTTCCCGAGACGCCGGAGTTCGTGGTCATGTTCCTGCCGGACGAGACCTTCCTGCGCGCAGCGCTCGAGCAGGACGGCTCGCTCGTGGAGCTCGCGGTCTCGAACAACGTCATCCCCGCGTCGCCGACCAACCTCATCGGGCTCCTGCGGGCCGTGCACTACGGCTGGCAGCAGGAGGCGATCGCCGCCGGCGCGCGCGAGGTGAGCGACCTCGGGCGCGAGCTGTACAAGCGCCTGGCGACCATGGGCGCCCACGTGGCGCGGCTCGGGAAGTCGCTCGACGGCGCCGTCAAGGCCTACAACGAGACCGTCGGCTCCCTGGAGCGGCAGGTGCTCGTCCAGGCGCGCCGCTTCGAGCGGCACGGGATCAGCGGAGTCGCGCCTCCGGAGCTGCAGCCCATCGAGCGCCAGACGCGTCCGCTCGCGGCCGCCGAGCTCGTGGGCGCCGAGCAGCCTGCGCTCGAGGCGGTCCCGGGCGCCGACGCGGCGTGAGCGCCGGGAACAGGCGGACCCTCGCGCTCGTTAGTTTTTCATGTGCGCCCGTGCGCCCCGTGTGTGACGCGCTGCGGGCGCGAGAATCCCTAAGCTCGGAAGGAAGCGCGTGAGCGACGTTCGCGACGTGATCATCATCGGCGGCGGGCCGGCCGGGTACACGGCCGGCCTCTACACCGCGCGCGCCAACCTGCACCCGCTCGTCATCGAGGGCTTCAACTGGGGCGGGCAGCTCATGATCACGAGCGAGGTGGAGAACTACCCCGGCTACGTGGACGGCGTCCTGGGACCGGTGATGATGGCGGACTTCCGGCGTCAGGCCGAGCGTTTCGGCGCCGAGTTCGTCACCGACGACGTGACCCGGGTGGACTTCTCCGAGCGCCCGTTCCGCCTCTACGTCGGCGAGGACGAGTACCGCGCCGAGGCGGTCATCGTGGCCACCGGCGCGTCGGCCAGGCAGCTCGGGCTTCCCTCCGAGCAGCTCCTGCAGGGCCGCGGGGTCTCCTACTGCGCGACCTGCGACGGCGCGTTCTTCCGCGACAAGGTCGTCGTCGTCGTCGGCGGCGGCGACTCGGCCATGGAGGAGGCGACGTTCCTCACGCGCTTCGCGCGCAAGGTGATCGTCGTCCACCGCCGGGACGAGTTCCGCGCCTCGCCGATCATGGTCGACCGCGCGCGCGAGAACGAGAAGATCGAGTTCGTCCTCAACGCGGTCGTGGAGGAGGTGCTCGGGGAGGCGGAGGGCCACGTCACCGGCGTTCGCCTGCGCGACACCCTCACGGGCGAGGAGTCCGTGCTCGAGGCGGACGGCGTCTTCGTGGCGATCGGCCACGACCCGAACACCGGCCTCTTCCTCGACTGGCTCGACCACGACGAGCAGGGCTACCTCGTCACCGAGCCGCGCTCGACGAGGACGAACGTCCCCGGCGTCTTCGCCGCCGGCGACGTCCAGGACCGCACGTACCGGCAGGCGGTGACCGCCGCGGGATCCGGCACGATGGCCGCGCTCGACGCCCAGCGCTGGCTCGACGAGCAGCGGCACAGCCGCGAGATGGCCGTCAAGTCGGCGTAGTTCGACCGTCCGCCTCCCCCGCGCCGGCCGGCGTCCCGCCCGCGCGCGGCGGTCCCGCTCGCGCAGGCCGGGACGGTCCCCTCCCGCGCGGAGGCACGGCGAGCCGGCTCGAAGGGCACAGGTCCTCGAGCACGCAGGCCTCGCAGCGCGGCGCCCGCGCCAGGCAGACGCGCCGCCCGTGCCAGATGAGGAGGTGGGGGAAGCGAGCCCAGTCGGCGCGCGGAACGACCCGCTGCAGGTCGCGCTCGATCTTCACCGGGTCGTCGTGGCGCGTGAGGCCGAGGCGCTGCGAGAGCCGCCGCACGTGCGTGTCGACGACGATGCCCTGCGCGTGGCCGAGCTCGGCTGCGACGACGTTGGCCGTCTTGCGCGCGACTCCCGGGAGGCGGACGAGGTCCTCGAGCTTCCGGGGGACCTCTCCGCCGAACTCCTCGAGCAGCATCTGCATCGTCCCGCGGATGGCCCTCGCCTTCTGGCGGTAGAAGCCGGTCGCGTAGATGTCGCGCTCGAGCTCCTCGACGGGCACAGCCAGGTAGTCCTCGGGCTTCCGGTACTTGCGGAAGAGCCGCTCCGTGACGCGGTTCACGTTCGTGTCCGTCGTCTGCGCGGAGAGCATCACGGAGACGAGGAGCTCGAGGTCCGAGCGGAAGCGGAGCGCGATCCCCGCGTCCGCGTGCTCGGCGGCGAGCCGCTCGATGATCGGCCCGATGCGCGCCCGGCGCGGCCCGAGCCCGCGCCGGCGCGCCTCGTGGACGTAGCTACGCGCCACGGAGGCGCTCGAACTCCGCGATCGCCGCATCGGGCTGGAGCGGTTCGAGCAGGAGCCCGAGCTGCTCCTCCTTGACGGGAGCGCCGAGCTCCCGGATCGCGGCCACAGCGCCCTCCACGTCGTACCCCGTGTGCTGGAGCTCGACGCCCGGGCCGAGGAGCGCCCAGAACGCGCCGCGACGCCCCTCGTACGGCCCCACGCTGCCGGGGTTCACGACCCGCAGGCCGCTCGAGAGCATGCGGTCGAACTGGACGTGCGTGTGGCCGACGACCGCGACCTCGGCGCCGACGTCACCGAGGAGGTCGAGGACCTCGCCGTCGGGCGTCGCGCAGGTATAGATCGGCTCGTCGGAGCGCGGCGTCGCATGGCAGACGAGCACGCGCCCCAGCCCATCCACGCCCTCCAGCACCCGCGCGAGCGGCCACGTCGCCGCAACCGCGAGACGCTCCTCACCCAAGCGGTCGGCGGACCACGTGGCGAGCGGCCCGAAGCGGGTCCTCCGCTCGCAGACCTCGCGGTCGGCGTTGCCTCGTACGACGAGCGCGCCAGCGCGCTCGACGAGGTCGAAGCACTCGACCGGCCACGGCCCGGAGATCGTGTCGCCCGCGACGACGAGCAAGTCCGCGCCCGCGTGGCGGACGTCGGCGAGCACGGCCTCGAGCGCGGGCAGGTTCCCGTGGATGTCGGCGATCGCGGCGACGCGCACGGCGCGAGGCTACCCGCGTAGGGGAAGCCGCGGCCCCGCGCACACGAGGTCGAGCGCCGGGCAGTCGGAGCAGACGAGCTCGCCGGGCGTCGGGCGGAAGTCGGCCGCGCGGATGCGGGCGATCGCCGCCGACAGCTCGGCCTCCAGCGCAGGGAGGTCTTCGGCCGTGAACCCGGCCGACACGACGTCCTCCGGGCGCTCGAGGAACTGGTAGGCGACCTCGACCTGCGAGGCGCCGTCGCGCAGGCAGGCGAGGGCGTACACGAGGCGCTGGAGCCGGTACTCGGCCTCGACGACGTCCCGCGGCTCCTCCTCGCCGAGGACGTTCGACTTGTAGTCGACCACCAGCGCGCGCGGGCCGTCGCGCCAGAGGACGTCCAGGCGCCCGTGCAGGAGGACGCCGTCGTGCTCGAAGGCGAACGGGCGCTCGACCGCGGCGCCGGGAAGCTCCGCCACCCGCCGGGCGAGGCCCGACTCGCAGTACGCGGCCACGAGCGCCGCCACGTGGTCGAGCTCCTCGGCGGTCACGCCCGGATACCACGCCCGCACGGCCGCCTCGAGCTCCGGCCGCGGAGGGGGCGCAGGCCGCTCGAGCGGAACGGCCTCGAGCAGGCGGTGCACCGCGTCCCCGATCTCGTGGCCGGCGAGCGCGTCGCCTCCACCCTCCCCTCCCGCGGGCCGCCGCGCCGGGGCGAGGCCGAGGACGCGCTCGGCGAAGTACCGGTACGAGCAGCGCTCGAAGAGCGCGAGCGCGCTGTACGAGAGGCGCCGCACGTCATGGAGGGACGGCTCGGGCAGCGTGGGCAGCGCAGGCAGCATGAGCCCGACCGGCGCGCCGGCCTCCGGCAGGTCCCCGAAGAGCGCGAGCTGCCCCTCGTCCGCCGGGCCGCCGTCGGCGCCCGTCGCCACTGCGGTCTCGGCCGCGCCCGCCTCGGCCGTGCCCGCCTCGGCGCGATACCGCTCGACGCGGAGCAGGAAGCGCGCCTCGCCGCGCTCGAGCTCGACCGCGCTCTCGTCCGCCTCCGCCACCGCCTCGTGCGCCCCGAGGCGGTCGAGCACCCAGCCGATGGGCGTCTCCCGGTCGGCGCGGCGCTCGGGATCGATCGCGCCGGAGACGATGAGCCGGTCGATCGCGCGCGTCATCGCCACGTAGTAGAGGCGGAGCCGCTCGGCGCGCTCCTGCTCGCGCTCGGCCTCGCGCACCTGCTCGTAGCCGAACACGGGCTTTCGCTCGCCGCGCGTCGGGTGCACCATCTTGAAGCCGAAGCGCCCGTCCGAGAGCGCCACGATCTCGTCGCCGCCGCGCGGACGCCCCGTGTCCCGCCCCGCGTCGGCCACGATCACGACCTTGAACTCGAGGCCCTTGGCGGCGTGGATCGTGAGCAGGCGCACCGCGTCCGCACCCTCCTCCTCAGCCACCGCCTCGAGCTCCCGCGCCCCGACGGCGTCCTGCTCGCGCACGAAGCGGACGAAGCCCGCGAGATCGGCGCCCCGGAGCGCCTCGTACTCGCGGGCCAGTCGCCCGAGCTTGCGCACGTTGGCGAAACGCCGCGCCCCGTCCCAGCGAGCGAGCACCGCCAGGTCGTAGTCGTGCTCGGCCACGACGCGCTCGATCAGCGGCTCGAGCCCGATGCGCGAGGACGCGCGCACGAGCCGCTCGTAGCGCTGGCGGAAGGCGAGCAGGAGCCGCTCGTCTTCCTCGGACAGGCCCTCCGGCACGGTGCGCTCCAGCGCGGTGAAGAGCGGCCGCCGGGGCGCGGCGCGGCGCAGCAGCACGAGGGCGTCGTTGGAGACGCCGACGAACGGAGACGCGAGGACGGTGACGAGGGCGACGTCGTCGTAGCGGTTGCGCAGGAGGCGGAGGTAGGCGAGCACGTCCACGACCTGCTGCTGGCCGAAGTAGCCTCGCCCGGTCGCGCGGTACGTCGGCAGCCCCTCGCGCCGCAGCGCCTCCTCGTAGCGCTCGGCGTCCGTGCCCGCCGCGAAGAGGACGACGATCTCGCCCGGCTGCGCCTCGCCCGCGTCCACGAGCGCGCGCACGCGCAGGGCGATCGCGCGGGCCTCGCCCTGGCGCCAGTGCTCGGGCGCGTCGCGGAACGAGGACTTGTCCGTGACGAGCAGCTCGACCGGGTGGCCGAACACCGGGTCGGCGAACGTGGCGGAGGCGGCGAGCGGCTGGTACTCGTCCCCGAAGGCGCCCGCGAAGAGGAAGTTGACCGCGGCCAGGACCTGCGGGCGCGAGCGGTAGTTGCGGCGCAGCGTGTGCAGGTTCGCCGCCTGCGCGCGCCGCTCGCGGAAGACCTCGACGTCCGCGTGCCGGAAGCCGTAGATGGACTGGAACTCGTCGCCGACCGTGAAGACCTCCGTCTCCTCCGGGTGCACGGCGAGGTCGATCAGCTCGCACTGCAGGCGGTTCGTGTCCTGGAACTCGTCCACCATCACGAGCCGGAAGCGCAGGCGCACGGCGTCGCGCACCGCCTCGTCGCCGCGCAGGAGCTCGCGCGCGGCGAGCTGCAGGTCCTCGAAGTCCACGACCGACTCGCGGCGCTTCGCCGCCGCGTACTCGGCCGCGAAGCGCTCCAGCAGCTCCTGCAGGAGGTCGCGGTCGGCGGCGGCGAGGTCCTCCAGCGCCGCCCGCTCCACGGCCTTGCGCGCCTGCTCGAACGAGGCGGCGCGCGACCCGCGCGCCTGCAGGGCGGAGAGGTCGACGAGCCGCTCCGGCGGAGCGCCCGGGGCGACGATGCGCAGCGCCTCCCGGGCGCTCCCGCGCGCGTCGTCGCTCGCCCCCGCGTCCGCGGCGAGCAGCTCCGCCTCCTCGCGCAGCGCCTGCACCGCCTCCGCCAGGCCCGGACGGGGCCCGAGCTCGAGCACGAGCTCGCGCCCGGCGGAGCGGAGCGTCTCGTACACACCGGTCAGCATCCGCCGCAGCCCGTCCGCGCGGTAGGTCGCGAGCAGGCGCAGGCGCTCCGGGTCGCCGGCCGCGCAGAACGCGGCCAGCGCCCGCTCGAACGCTTCCCCCTTGAGCACGGCCGCGCCGGCGTCCTCGAGCTCGCGGAAGCGCGGGTCGAGGCCGACCGCGAAGGGGTGCGCCTTGAGCAGCCGATTGCAGAACCCGTGGATGGTGGAGATCCAGGCGCCGTCCAGCTCGCGCGCCAGGTCGGGACGCCCGCGCTCGAGCAGCGCGCGCCGGATGCGCGTCCGCAGCTCCCCGGCCGCCTTGCGCGTGTACGTGATGACGAGGATCGAGTCCACGTCGAGGCCGCGCTCGGTGACCGCGCGCACGTAGCGCTCGACGAGAACGGACGTCTTGCCGGTCCCGGCTCCGGCCGAGACGAAGACCGTGCCCGCAGCCTCGACCGCCGCCAGCTGCTCCTCGTTGAGCGCCGCCGCCGGCCCGGCCGCCGTCCGCTCGAGCGCCGTGCTCACGCTCTCGCCACCCGGCACATCGGCCACAGGTCGCACCACGCCGGGCACTCGCCGCCCTTCGGGTCGTGCCGCACGTCGCCGGCGCGGATGCGGCCCGCGAGGTCGGCCGCGCGCTCCCGTGCGGTCTCGACCTGCGCCCAGAACGCGTCCTCGTCCAGGTAGTCGTCGCTCGCGAAGCCGGGCAGCTCGTCGCGGGCGGACGCGCGCAGCATCCCCCGCGTGACGCGCTTCCCGGAGAGCGCCCGGTAGATGCCGCCGAGCGGCTCGAGGCCGACCAGGTCGCGCAGCGCGAGGACGTAGAGCGGGATCTGCAGGCGCACCTCGCGGTCGATGTCGCGCGCGGAGTGGGCGCCCTTCCCCGACTTGTAGTCCTGCACGATCCCGCGCGCGCTGAAGGGATCCACGTCGATGCGGTCGATCTTCCCGGAGAGCCACAGCCCCTCGGCGAGCGGCAGCCCGCGCTGGAGCTCCGGCGCGGCCCGCTCCGAGCCGAACGCCACCTCGAGCCGGCGCGGCACGAACGCGACCCGCGAGGCCGCCTCGTCGCGGACGAAGCCCTCGAGGTCGGCGAGCAGCGTTTGCCGCAGCTCGGCCTCCTGGAGCGGCGTGAGATCGAGCCGGACGCCCGAGGCGAGCGCCTCGTCCAGGCAGCGGCGCACGAGCCCGAGGGCGGCCTCCACGTTCTCGGGGGTGACGCGCTCGGCGTCGAGCTCACGGGGCAGCGAGCTGTAGAAGCGGTTGAGCGTGGTGTGGACGACCTGGCCGCGGAGGATCGCGTCGGGCTCCGCGTCGATGCGCTTCGGGTCGAGCACGCGCTCCACGAGCCAGGCCGAGGAGCAGTCGGCGAAGCGCTCGAGCTCGGTGGCGGAGAAGGTGCTCCGCGCCGCGAACGAGCGCACGACGGCGTCCTCGCGGAGCCGCGTCGGCCGCGCGAAGGCCGAGCGCGCGCGCTCGAGGCGGCGCTGCCAGCCGTTCGCCTGCGCGAGCGCGGCCGCGCCCTCGGCGTCCGCCACGCTCAGGCGGGCGAGCGCGCGCAGGCGCTCGCGTTCGCTGGGCGCGCTCTCGAGCGGCCACGTGAGGCTGGAGAGCGGGCGCCGCCTGGTGGCCCGCGCGACCTCGTCCGGATCGAACAGCGCGCGCACGTCGTCCCAGAAGGGGCTCGGCTCCCGTGGCGCGCCGTCGTCCGTGGCCGCCTCCCTGACGAGCACGAGCCGGCGGGCCGCGCGCGTGCAGGCCGTGTAGAACAGGTAGCGGTCCCGGTCGACGGCGCCCGGTCGCTCGAGCCGCGCGCCGAGCCTGCGGCGGGCCTCCTCGTCGAGGAGCGCGGACGGCCGCTCGCGGCGCGGCAGCGCGCCCTCTTCCAGCCCGAGCAGGAAGACGACGTCGAACATGCGCGTCCGGGCGCGGCCGTAGTCGAGGACGGCGACGCGGCCCCGCTCGGCGCCCCGCGCGAGCGCGACCCGGGTGCGCTCGAGCGCCGCGAGCACGTCCTCCTGCGCCAGCGCGACGCCCGTTTCGCGCAGCGCGCCGAGCTCGGCGAGCGTCCTCTCGGC
>DATLYU010000096.1:0-2165 GCA_035574435.1 Gaiellaceae bacterium
GAGGAGCATGTCCGAGTCCTGGATCGCCTGCCAGCCGCGGATGGAGGAGCCGTCGAAGCCGAGCCCGTCGTCGAACGCGGACTCGTCGAAGGCCGTGATCGGCAGCGACACGTGCTGCCAGGTCCCGAGCAGGTCGCAGAACTTGAGATCCACCATCGCCACCCGCGTCTCGCTCGCCCACTCGAGGGCGTCCCGCGCCTCGGGCAGCGACTCGCTCCCGTTCCGCAGGTAGTGCCTCTCCTTGACCTCGGACATCGCCTCACCTCCACGCTGGACCACGAAAAAAGACCCCGGGGCTCCGCGAGCTCCCGAGGCCTCGTCGCCTCGACCGTCACCTGCGCGGGTGACGATCGACGATCAGCGTACCGGCGCCGCCGGACGGCGGCAAGCGCGCGCGGGGGCGGCCTGCTACGCTCTGCCGCTCGTGCTCGCGGCTCGGGCCGCGGGTGTCCGTGTCGAGGAGGTTCGCGAGTGGTGCAAGCGACGAACATCGCGATCCCGTCCGGTGGGCCCCGGCCCGCTCTCGGCGCGGACGAGCTCTCCGTTTGACCGCGTCGGGTCGCCTCGCTATCGTCCGCGACTCGATGCTGCTCCTCCGTAGCTGAGACACCAGGTGCCGGGGCCCCCCAGGCGGGCCTCGCGTTGGCTTGCACGTTTCTCGCTACGACGGATCTCGAAGGAGCAGCGCATGACGAACATCGAAGAAGCGGTCCGCCCCGACGCCACGCGAGGGAGCGCGCGCACGGCGATCGAGGTGGACGCGCTGCGCAAGGAGTTCACCATCCGCGACCGCAAGCGCGGCCGCTTCGGGCGCCGCAAGCGCGTCGCGCTGGACGGCGTCTCGTTCGCCGTCGAGCGCGGCGAGACCGTGGCCATCCTGGGCCAGAACGGCTCCGGGAAGTCGACGCTCGTCCGGCTGCTCTCGACGCTGCTCCTGCCCGACGGCGGCGAGGCGCGCATCTTCGGCCACGACGTGGTCTCGGAGGCACGTGCCGTGCGCCGGCTGGTGAACCGCGTCTCGGTCGAGGCGTCCTTCTTCAAGAAGATGTCCGCGTCCGAGAACCTGAGCTACGCCGCGCGCTACTACGGGCTGACGGCCGGCGAGACGCGGGACGAGATCCCCACCCTGCTCGAGCGGGTCGGCTTCCCGCCGGACCGCCGCAACGAGTCCATGGAGAACCTCTCGCGCGGCATGCAGCAGAAGGTGGCGCTCGCGCGCGCCCTGCTCACCTCGCCGGTCGTGCTCCTGCTCGACGAGCCGACGACCGGCCTCGACCCCCGCTCGAAGCTCGAGGTGCAGGAGTTCATCCGCGAGATCCGGACGAGCCACGACTCGACCATCCTCCTCTGCACGCACGACCTGAAGGAGGCGGAGGTGCTCGCCGACCGCATCGGGATCCTCGACCGCGGCCGGCTGCTCGTGCTCGAGCCGGCCGACGACCTCAAGCGCCGCTTCGCCGCGGACACGCTCGAGGAGGCGTTCTTCGCCGCGACCGGGCGCGAGTTCGAGGAGGAGCAGGAGGACGACGACGATCGGGAGGTGTACGCATGAGCACCCCGGGCTCCAGCCTGCGTGCCGAGCTCGTCGGCGCCGGGGGCGTCGTCGAGCGCAACTACTACCTCACCAAGCGCTACATCTGGTGGGACTTCGCCTGGTTCGTGTGGACGGTCGCCAACACGCTGACCATCGTCTTCATCGCGAAGGGGATCGAGGCGAGCGGCGGCGAGCTGGACGTGAACCGGGTCGCGACGAGCCTCCTCATCGGGGCCGTCGTGTGGGCGTACCTCGGCGTCCTCTTCGAGTTCCTCATGGAGACGGTCGCCTGGGAGCGCTGGGAGGGGACGATCGAGTACACGTTCATGGCGCCGCTCTCGCGGCCCATGCACCTCGCGGGCATGGGCGTCTTCTCGGTGCTCTACGGGCTCCTGCGCGCGATCTTCCTCTTCACCGTCTGCGTGTGGTTCTTCGACCTCGCGGTGCCGGACGCGGAGTTCGGGGCCGCGCTCGTCGTGCTCGCGGTCGCATCCGTGTCCTTCCTCGGGATCGGGATGATGACCTCGGTGCTGCCGCTCATCTCGCCCGAGAAGGGCACGCAGCTCGGGTGGATCGCCCAGGGGACGCTGCTCGTCGTCTCGGGCGTCTACTACCCGGTGGACGTCCTCCC
>DATLYU010000097.1:0-8308 GCA_035574435.1 Gaiellaceae bacterium
GCAGGCGCAGGGTCGTGTGCGCGCTCCCGGCGCAGCCGATCGTCAGCCCCTCGTCGCTCGTCCCGTCCAGGTTGAGCAGCAGGCGGCCGGAGACGAGCGCCGGGTCGAGCGCCTTCGCCCCCTCCAGGCCCTGCTCCTCGCAGACCGTGAACAGGAGCTCGAGCGGGCCGTGCGCCGCCCCGCCGTCCTCGGCGAGGGCGAGCGCGGCCGCGACCCCGATCCCGTCGTCCGCCCCGAGCGTCGTCCCCTCGGCGAGCAGCCAGTCTCCCTCGCGGACGACCCGGATCCGGCCCCGGCGCGGGTCGTAGGGGCTCGCCGGGTCGCGCTCGCAGACCATGTCCAGGTGCGCCTGCAGGACGACGGTCGGGGCCCATTCTCGCCCGGCCGAGGGCGGCACGCGGACGACCACGTTCCCGGCCGCGTCCTCCTCGGCGGCAAGCCCCCGCTCGGCCGCCCAGGCGCGGACGAGCTCCCGCGCCGCCTCCTCCTCCCCGGGAGGTCGGGGCACGCGGGCCAGGGCGAGGAAGCCGCGCCAGAGGGCGGCCGGCTCCAAGCCGTCCAGCCGGTCACGAGGGCACACCGCTCCGATGCTACGGCAGGAAGTCGGCGAGGCCGTCGAGCGGCTGCGGACGGGCGATGTAGTAGCCCTGCCCGTACCCGACGCCCAGGGAGCGGAGCGTCTCCAGCTCCTCCTCGGTCTCGATTCCCTCGGCCACGATCGTCGCGCCGAGCTCGTCCGCGAACGTGACGAGCGCGTGCTCGAGCGCCCGCCTTCTCCGGTCATCGTGGATGCCGTGCGTGAGGTCCGCGTCCAGCTTGATGAAGTCGGGGGTCACTCGCAGGACATGGCGCAGGTTCGCGAATCCCGCGCCGGCATCGTCGACCGCCACGCGGACGCCGTCTGCGCGCACCCGGTCGAGCTCGCGGCACAGGGCGTCGTAGTCGTCGACGGGCGCGTGCTCCGTCAGCCCGAGCACGACCCGTCGTCTGCGCGCCTTCGGCAGGTGAGCGCAGGGGCGGAGGCGGAGCGCGTCGGGCGAGAGGTTCAGGGAGAGGAAGAGCGAGCCGTCGATCGCGTCCAGGAAGCGGAGCGCCTCGGCGGCGGCGTGCGCCTCGAGCTCTCGACGGAGACCGACCGCCTCGGCGGAGGCGAACCACTGCTCGGGCCCGGGGAGGTCGGGGGGGAAGCGAGAGAGCGCCTCCAGGCCGGCGGTCCGCCCCGTCGTGAGATCGACGATCGGCTGGAACACGACGGTGAGCTCGCGCCGGTCGATGATCCCACGGATGCGTCCTGCGAGCAGGCGCGCCTGCTCGCTGCGCCGCCCGGTCTCCTCGAGGTGTTGCGACAGCTCGGCGAGGATCTCGCCCGTGACCTCCGGGGACAGGCGGCTCTCGCCGGCTGCGCAGCGGCGGATCGTCTCACGTACAGGGTGCGGCCGCTGCCGTCGGCGCGGGCGACGTACACGATCGCCGGGATCTGCTCCACGAGCGTCCGGTAGCGCTCCTCGGCGTCGCGGAGCTCGCGCTCCCTGCGCCGGCGCTCGCTGACGTCGGCGACGACGGCGAGCACGCCGGTGGCGTGGCTTGCGGCGCGAATCGGTGCGAGCGACACGCTCGCCTCCAATGTGCGCCCGTCGTCGAGCGTGAGGGAGGCGCCGGCGTCGGCGAGGACCTCCCCGTGGCGCGCCCGCCGGTAGAGGGGCTCGAGCTGAGCCCAGGCGCGGGGAGCGACCTCGCGCAGCGGTCTCCCGATCGCCTCCGCGTGGGAGCGCCCGAAGAGCCGTTCCGCGGCGGGGTTCCAGATGGTGATCTGATCGCGCCTGTCCGCCGCGACGATCGCGAGTGGCGAGGCGTCGAGGATGACGGAGAGCTCCGCCTCGGTGCGTCTCGTCTCGGTGACGTCCTGAAGCACGCCGATCAGGCCCGTCACCTGTTGCTCGCCGTCGCGGACGGGAGCGAGCGAGAGGTTGACGTCGAGGACGCGGCCGTCCTTATGGACCCTCCGCGCCTCCATGCCGACCACGACCTCCCCGGCGAGGGCGCGTGCCCGGAGCGCTGCGAGCTCCGTTCGCTCCTCCTCCGGGACGAAGGGCAGCTGCCTGCCGAGCACCTCCGCCGCCGTCCAGCCGAACATCGCCTCGGCGGCCCGGTTCCAGAGGATGACGCGCCCCTCGACGTCGGTGGCGGTGATCGCGAGGGGGGAGGAGGCGATGATCCCGCGGAGGAGCTCGCCGGCAAGGTGAAGCTCCTCCGCGCGGCGGCGGGAATCGGTGACGTCGACGAGGACGCCGACCCGCGCCGTCTCCTTCCCCTCGCCGACCAGGAGGCCGTGCGCGGAGAGCCGGCGCGGCTTCTGTCCTCGCTCGAGCACCCGGAACTCGAGCTCGACCACGGGGTCGCCGGAGCGGGCGGCGGCGACGAGGCGATCGCGGTCCTCCGGGTGCACGCGCTCGAGCAGCTCGTGCACGGTCGCCGGAGGCCGTCCTCGCCAGAAGGCGTGCCCGCCGTCGATGCCCAAGCGAGCGCTCCGCTCGCCGCGTCCAGCCGGTCGATGACGAGCTCCCGCGCGAGCTCGGCGACCTCGCCGCCGCCGGCGACGGCCGGGGACGCATCGAGCGCGGCTACGAGCTCGCGGTTGTCTTCCTGCTCGCGGCGCATGCCCTGAGGATCGCCGCCCCGCCGCCTTCTCTTGTCCCCAGGCGGGGCGCGAATGCGCGAATGGTAGTCAGCGTTCGGAGAGCAGCATCGCCAGCCGGTCGACGTCCACCGGCTTGGAGAGGTACGCCGCCGCGCCGGCCGCGAACGCCGCGTCCACCACCTCCGGGCGGCGGTCCGCGCTGACGACGACGACCGGGATCTCGGCCGTCTCGGGCAGCTCCCGAAGGCGCCGGAGGAGCTCGAGGCCCGGCATGTCCGGGAGGTGCAGGTCGAGAACGACGAGCGCGGGACGTCGCCGCCGTGCCAGCTCGAGCGCGGACGCGCCGGTCGAGGCGGTCGCGAGCTCCAGTGAGCCGATCCGCTCGGCGATGTGGCGCACGAGCCGGACGTTCGCGGCGTTGTCCTCGACCAGGAGGACGGTCCGCGGCCTCGCCGCCCGGGGCGCGGGCGGCGGTGGCCCCGCCCGCTGCAGCTCGAACCAGAAGCGGCTGCCTTCGCCCGGCGCGCTCTCCGCCCCGATCGCCCCGCCCATCGCCTCGACGAGCGAGCGCGCCAGCGAGAGGCCGAGGCCGGCACCCGAGACGCCGTGCGCGCCCACCCGCTCGAACGGCTGGAAGAGGCGCGCCAGGTCGTCCGGGTCGATCCCGACGCCGGTGTCGGAGACGACGACGCGCACGCGCTCCGGCCCGCTCCGGCCGACCTCGAACGCGACCGTCCCGCCCTCCCGGTTGAACTTGATCGCGTTCGAGAGTAGGTTGAGCGCCACCTGCAGCAGGCGCCAGCGGTCGGCGACGACGGCCGCGGAGGCGGCGGAGGCCGGGACCGGGCGCAGCTCCACCTCGCGGGCGGCGGCGAGCGGGCGCACCAGCTCCAGCGCCTCCTCCAGCACTTCGCGGAGCGCGACCGGCTCCAGCTCGAGGTCGAGGGCGCCGGCTTCGATCCGCGAGATGTCGAGCAGCTCCTCGACCAGCGCGAGCAGGTGCCGGCCGCCGCTCACGATCTGCTCGGCGAAGGACGCCTGCTCCTCGTCCAGGCCGGTGGTCGCGAGGAGCTGGCCGAAGCCGAGGATCGCGTTCAGCGGCGTCCGCAGCTCGTGGCTCATGCGCGAGAGGAACTCGCTCTTCGCGCGGTTCGCCCGGTCGGCCTCCTCGCGCGCCTCCTCGAGCTCGCGGGTACGGGCTGCGACGCGCTCCTCCAGCTCGCTCGCGAGCTGCTGCAGCTCCCGCTCGGCGCGGGCGCGGTCGGTGATGTCGCGCGCGGAGGCGACGATCAGCGCGACCGACCCGTCCTCGCCGCGAACCGGGTGGAGCGAGAAGTCGACCGTGATCACCCGGTCCGCGGCCTGCGCGGTCTCGTCGTAGCGCGGCGACTCGCCCGCGGCCGCGCGCGCCACGGCCTCGCGCACGCGCTCGCGCGTCTCCGCCGAGTGCGACCACCAGGGCGCCTCGAGGAAGCTCCGGCCGAGCACGTCCTTGCGGCGCACGCCGGCGCGCTCGAGCGCCGGGCGGTTCACCGCGAGCAGCGACGCGTCGGGCTTCATCAGGGCCACGAACATGGAGGGGCCGAGGCCGTCGAGCGTCTGCTCGAGCAGCGCCCGCGCCTCGCGCTCCCGCTCGAGCGCCTCCTGGAGCCGCGCCTCCGCCTGCTTCGCCTCGGTGACGTCGCGCCCGACCGTGATCAGGCGCAGCGGCCGTCGCTCGGCGTCCCGGAGCAGCGCGCCGGAGACCTGGACCCAGCGCGTCTCGCCCGCGGCCGTCACGATCCGGTGCTCGCTGACGTACCGCCGGTTGCCCGCGAGCGCGGCCGCCACCTCGGCGGTCACCCGCTCCCGGTCCTCGGGGTGGATCCGCTCCCGCAGCGCCTCGCTCGGCACCTCGCGGTCGACGCCGAAGTGGACGCGCCGAGCTCGTCCAGCGTCGTCACCCCGCGCGCGAAGTCGGTCTCCGAGACGGAGACGCCGGCGATCTCGACCGCGAGGCGGAGGCGCTGCTCGCTCGCGGCCAGCCGCTCCGGGATGCGGGCCCGCTCGAGCACGAGCGAGGCGAGGCCTGCGAACCGCTCGAGCAGGGCGAGGTCGCCCGGGTCGAACGGGCGCGGCTCGTCCCGGGCCACGCCGAGGACGCCGACGATGCGGCTGCCGACGCGGATCGGCACCGCCGCCGCCGGCCCGAGCGGGACGCCCTCGTACGCGGGGATGCGCCCGGGCCAGGTCGAGTACTCCTCCACCGCCTCCGCCCGCCCCGTCTCGAGCACGCGGCCGGAGAGGCTGCTGCCGCGCTCCGCGGTCGTGCCGCGGAAGCGCTCGGCGTCCCCGATGGCGATCGTCCCGGTCAGGGTCCGCCCGTCCTCCGAGACCTCGTACAGCATGGCGGACGACGCGCCGACGAGCGCCGCACCGCGCGCGACGACCGTCTCCAGCACCGAGCGCGCGTCCTCCTGCGCGAGCAGACGGACGGCCGTCTCGTGCAGCGCCGAGAGCTCCTCGTTGCGGCGCCGGAGCTCCTCCTCGTGCCGCTTGCGCTCCGAGATGTCCTCGAGGACGCCCACGATGCCGCGCACGTCGCCGTCCGGCCCGCGCAGCGGCGCGAGCGAGAGGCTCACGTCCACCTGGGTCCCGTCCCGGCGCAGCCGTCGGGTCTCGTGCCCGACGATGGTCTCGCCGGCGGCGGCGCGCTCGTACAGCGCCCGTGCCTCGTCCAGCAGCTCGTCGGGAACGATCACCGGCCCCTTCCCCACCACCTGCTCGGCCTTCCAGCCGAAGATGCGCTCCCCGGCCGGGCTCCAGCTCGTGAGCGTCCCGTCGAGGTCGAACGTCCCGATCGCGACCGGGACGGAGCGGACGAGCGCGCTCAGCAGCTCGTTGGTCTCGCGAAGCTCGAGCTCGGTGCGCTTGCGCTCGGTGACGTCGCTGAAGAAGACGGCGAGCCCGTCCCCCGGTTCGCGTACGTGTAGCGAAGGTCGCGGTCGAAGGCCACGAAGCCGTCGCCGATCCGCTCCATGATCCTCGTGAGCTCGTCGCGCGCCGCCGTGGCCTCGGCGGCCAGCCTGGCCCGCTCCGCCTCGGCGGCGCGCGCCTCGGTCACCTCCTCGACCATCGCCAGCACGCCGACGACGCGTCCGCCCGCGTGATCCGGTTCTCGAACCAGCGGCCCCAGGGCGCGTACCGCTCCTCGAGCACCGCCGGCCGCTGGGTCGCGAGCGCGCGGACGTAGGCCTCGTGGAAGGGGGAGCCCTCGGCTTCCGGGTACTCCTCGAGGTAGAGGCGGCCGACGAGCTCCTCCGGGTCGCGCCCGAACATCTCGCCGGCGCGCGTCGACGGGCAGGTAGCCCGCGCTCCAGTGCCGAAGGCGGCCGGGCGCGGCCCGCGTCTCCCCCTCGAGCTCGACGCCGAGCACGGGCTCGCCCGTCTCCAGCACCCTCCGGTGCAGCGGCTCGAGCGTCGGCGCCAGCTCGGGCAGCAGCTCGGCCAGGCTGCGCCCGGCGTGCGCCTCGGCGGGAACCCCGTTCATCTCCCGAGCCGCTCGTTGACCCGGACGAAGCGGAGCTCCTCGTCCACGTAGGCGAGCCCGAGCGGCGCGTTGGCGAACAGCGAGTCGAGAAGGGCGGCCTCGACCGTGAGCCCGGGCGCCGCGCTCATGAAGCGCCCTCGAGCACGGCGGCGAGCCGGTCGAGCTCGACCGGCTTCGTCAGGTAGCCGGCGGCGCCGGCGGCGCGCGCCTCGCGCTCCCGCTCGGGAGACGCGTCCCCGCTCAGCACGAAGACGGGCAGGCCCGCCGTCGCCGGGTCGGCTCGCAGCGCGCGCAGCAGCTCGAGCCCGGGCCGGTCGGGGAGGCGCAGATCCAGCAGCACGGCGTCCACGCCTTCCTCCCGCGCGAGCCGCTCGCCCTCCTCGGCCGTGGAGGCGGCGAGCACGCGGGCGCCTGCCAGCCGCTCCGCGACGCGCTCGACGAGCAGCACGCTCGGGCGGCGAGCAGCTCGGCCCGGACGTCGTCGTCGAGGGTCACGGCAGGATCCCCCGCTCCCGCGCGATCGCCACCGCCTCGACGCGGTTGGCCGCGCCGAGCTTGACCAGGATCCTGGCGACGAGGGTCTTCACGCTCTCCCGGCCGATCTCGAGCGTCTCCGCGATCGCCGGGTTGCTGGCGCCCTCGGCGACCAGGGCGAGCACCTCGCGCTCGCGGGGGCTCAACGCGCCCTGGCCCGGCGGCCGGCGCGGCACCCGGTAGTCGAACGCCTGCCCGCCGCTCGCGACCTCGCGGAGCGCCGCGAGCAGCTCCCCCGGGTCGGCCTGCTTCTTGAGCACCCCTTGCGCGCCCGCCTCCCGGAGCGTCTCGTTGAGCCCCGCGCGTGGCGCCGCCGTGATGACGAGGACGGGAGTCGTGTCGCCGCCGCGGCGCAGGTCCTGGACGAGCGCGGTCGCCTTGCGGTCGGGCAGGTTGAAGTCGACCAGGAGAACGTCGAACCGGCGCCGCTCGAGCAGCGCGAGCGCGTCCGCCGCGGTCGAGGCCTCTCCGCCGACCCGGAACTCCGAGCCGGTCAGGGACGCGCGGATCCACGCCCGCACGATCGCGTCGTCCTCCACGACGGCGACCGAGAGCGGGCCGTTCCGGCGACCCCTCGTCGGTGCCGGCTGAATGGCTTATCCCTCCCAGCCCAGTATGGGGTCCGCGGCGACTGGTGTCGATAGCGGCGAGCCGCGCTGCGCCACTACTGGCGGCGGAGCGTCAGCGCGGCGCCGACCACCAGGAGCGCGACCCCGAGCAGCCGCGTCCACCCGACGGCCACCCGCTCGACGCCGAACCAGCCGTACTTGTCGATCATGGCAGCGAGCCCGAACTGGGCGGCGATGAGGATAGCGGTCGTCGCGACGACGCCGATGCGCGGACCGGCCACGGTGATCGCGAAGACGATGAACACGCCCATGAGGCCGCCCAGCAGCTGCCACTTCGGTCCGGCGGCGGCCTCCGCGATCCCGCCGAGCGAGCGACGGACGGCGAGCAGGACGACGAGCGCGACCACGCCGCCGACCAGCGCGGCGGTGGCGAGCGCCTCGACGCTCCCCACCCGCTCTCCGAGGCGCCCCTGCACGGCGATCTGCACCGCCCCACCGAGCCCCGCGGCGAACGCCAGGACGGCGGCGAGGACGACGGCGGAGCTCACGCCGCGAAGCTATACGCTGCGCGCACTCGACTGAAGGGAGACCGATGATCCGAGCGATCGTGCAGTTCGAGTCGGAGCCGGACGCGGAGCGCTACCGGCAGCACGTCGAGGAGTACGTGGTGAAGGTGCCGGGGGCCACGTTCCGTCACGGCCGGGTCATCGGCTCGCCGTTCGGCGAGCCGGCGTTCCGCTACTACGCCGAGTTCGAGTGGCCCGACCGGGAGACGTTCACGGCCGCATCCAGGTCCGAGGAGTTCGCCGCCTCCGGCCGGGACGCCATGTCGATGGGGATCCCGTTCACCGTGCACTTCGCCGAGCTCGAGTGAGACACCCTTTGTCCACCTTCTATGCCGCGCACGCGATCACCTGGGCGTTGGAGCGGTTGCGTTGATGGGTGAGTTCGTTGTAGAGGGCGCGTTTGCGGAGCAGGTGCCAGAGCAGCTCGAGCCAGCGGTTGGCGAGCGCGCGGAGCGCCTTGTAGTGACTCTTG
>DATLYU010000098.1:0-14289 GCA_035574435.1 Gaiellaceae bacterium
CGCGACGCGACCGCCGAGCCGGCGCGCCTGCGGGCCGCGCTGGGGCCGAAGCTCGCGGAGCTGCCGGCGCCGGTGGTCGAGCTGCGGCTGGAGGCGGTCGAGCTCGCCGAGCACACGGGGCAGCAGCTCGCGCTCGTCGCGCCCGCCGGCGAGGAGGCTCGCGGCCGCCTGCGCGAGGGGCTGCGGCAGGTGCGTGCGAGCACGGGGTCAGGATCGGTGTGTGCGGTGGTGGAGGTCGCACCGTGGTCTCGTATTCCGGAGGCCCGAGCCCTGGTCGTGCCGCGGGACGACTGAACGCGCCCCGACCGGCGCTCGTGGAGACGGGCCCGGGCGGGACGCCGCGGATCGTGAACCGCGAGCTCGTGACGCTCGTGCGCGAGGAGTGGCGCGTGGTCGACCGCTGGTGGACGGAGGAGCCCGTGGACCGCCGCTACTTCGAGGTGGTGCTGGAGAGCGGGCGCAACGTGTGCGTGTACCGCGACCGCGAGGCGGGCTGCTGGTTCACGCAGAAGGCGTGAGCGGCTCGGCCTCTCTCCGTCCGCGGCGGCTAGCCGACTGCCTCGTCCACGAGCCGGGCCCACTCGGCCGACTGCGAGGCGGGGACGAGCACCCACTCGCGCATGACGCGGCCCATCCCCGGGTCGAAGAGCTCGACGTCCGGCAGCGCGAGCGCCCGCTCGCGTGCGACCTCGTCCGTCAGCTTCACGGTCAGGCTTCCGTCCTTCCACGAGCCGGCGACCACCTTGCCGTCCTCCCGCTTCAGACACGGCATCCCGAACATCTTCGACTCGCGGAGCGGGTGCTTCGCCGTCGCCTCCGCGACCAGCTCCTCCCAGGTCATGCCGGGAGCCTACTGGGGCAGGCGCACGGCCACGATCTCCGCCGGGTCGAGGCCGCCGTCGGGCGGCGGGTCGTGCTGGTCGAAGTCGGGGTTGCGCCCGCGCAGGTAGTCGGCGAACCCGCTGGCCGGCAGGTGCAGGTTGAAGTACCGGCTCGCGACGGGAGCGTCGTTGTCGAAGCCGTGCAGGACGTTCGGCGGCAGCAGCGCGAGCCCCGGCGCCGGCAGGGCGAGCGTGCCGTCGCGGTGGTGGAGCGCGAGCTCGCCCTCGGCGACGAGGAAGGCGTCGGCGTGGTGACGGTGGACGTGCGGCTTCGCGCCGCGCTGGCCGGGGCCGTACGCGAACTCGCAGACGGTCAGCTCCTCCGCGTCCACGAGCAGGGTCGCGCGCCGCTCGGGAGTGCGGTTGCCGATCGTCTCGCCCTCCTCGCCGCCCGCCCGCCGAACGACCACGAGCGCGGGGTCCGCGCCGCCGTACTCCGGGGCGGGCTCCTGGTCGAATGCGGCGCGCACCGCACGCAGGTCGTCCTCGCTGCGGGCGGCGTGCAGGCCGCGCACGAAGGCGCCGAACCCGCTCCCCGGCGCGTGCAGGTTCAGGAAGTGCGCGCGCTCCTCGCCCGTGACCGCGAACGTGTGCACGACCCCCGGCGGGACGTACGCCCACGTGTCGGGCCCGACGCGGCGTTCCCCGTCCTCGAGCCGGAGGGTGAGCTCGCCGGCGAGGACGCAGAAGACCTCCGCGTGCGCGCGGTGCACGTGCAGCGGCGGCGCGACGCCGCCCGGCTGCGAGCGGACGTCCGCGAGCCCGACCTGCTCCAGGTCGGCGAGCAGCGCGACGCCGAGCCCGTCCTGCCCGGTCACGTGCTCGCCCTCGCGGATCTCCATGGCGCGGGAGCCTAGCCCGGTGAGCTACGCCGAGCTCCACTGCCACTCCGCGTACTCGTTCCTGGACGGGGCCTCGCAGCCGGAGGAGCTCGCCGCGCGCGCGGCCGAGCTCGGGTACGAGGCGCTCGCGCTCACCGACCACGACGGCCTGTACGGCTCGCTCGAGTTCGCGCACGCCGCCAAGGCGCTCGGCGTGCGGCCGCTCACGGGCGCGGAGGTGACGCTCGACTCCGGCGCGCACGTGACGCTGCTCGTGGAGACGCGGCGCGGCTACGCGAACCTGTGCCGGCTGCTCACCGCCGCGCACGCGGGCACGCGCCGGAGCGACGGAGGCTCGACGGGCCGCGAGCCGCTTCAGCCCTCCGTTCCGCTCGAGACGGTGCTGGAGCTGCGCGAGGGGCTCGTCTGCCTCTCCGGCTGCGCCCGCCACGGGCTCGCGCTGCGCGACCCGGCCGCGGCCGCGATGCTCGCCGCCGCCTTCGGGCGGGAGCGCTTCCAGGTGGAGCTGCAGCGTCCCTTCGAGCGCGGGGACGCGCGCCGCAACGCCGCGCTGCGCGATCTCGCCGAGCACCTCGGTGTGGACACGGTGGCGACGGGCGACGTGCACGCGCACCACCCGCGGCGCACCCTCCTCCAGGACGTGCTCGTCGCCGTGCGCTGCCGCACCTCGCTCGAGGGCTGCGAGCCCGAGCGACGCGGCAACCGGGAGAGCGTCCTGCGCTCCCCGCAGGAGATGCTCGAGCTCTTCGGGCCCGAGCGCGCGGCCGCCGAGCGGAGCGCCCGGCTCGCCGAGCGGCTGACGTTCGACCTGACGGAGGAGCTCGGCTACCGCTACCCCGACTTCTCGGACGGCGAGGAGCCGGCCATCCGCCGGCTCGCGGCCATCTGCCGCCGCGCCCTCGGCGACCGCTATCCCCGGCGCGGCCGGCTGCGCGCCGAGGCGCACGCCCGCCTCGAGGACGAGCTGCGGCTGATCGACGAGCTCGGGCTCGCCGGCTTCTTCCTCCTCCACCACGAGGTGCTCGAGCTCGCGCGGGAGTGCGCGCTCGAGGTGCGCGGCGCCGGCTCGCCGCGCCGCTTCCTGCCGCCCGGGCGCGGGCGGGGGAGCTCGGTCGGGTCGATCGTCTGCTACCTGACCGGCCTCTCCCACGTCGACCCGGTAGCGAACGAGCTCTCGCTGGGGCGCTTCCTCAACCGCGAGCTCGCCTCCGTGCCCGACATCGACCTGGACTTCCCGCGCGACATCCGGGAGAAGCTCATCGTCCGCGTCACGGAGCGCTACGGGCGCGAGCACGCCGCGCTCGTGGCCAGCTTCGCCACCTACCGCTCGCGCGGCGCGATCCGCGACGTGGGCAAGGCGCTCGGCCTCCCCTTCGCCGAGCTCGAGCGGCTCGCGCGCCTGACCGACGGTTGGGACGCCCGACGCGTGGGGGAGGAGCTCGCGCGCCTCCCGGACGGCGAGCGCAAGCTCGCCTCGCGCCGCTGGCGCGCGTTCGCGTGGCTGACCGGCGAGATCGCGGGGATCCCACGCCACGTCTCCCAGCATCCGGGCGGGATGATCGTGTCCACGCGGCCGCTGGTCGAGCTCGTGCCGGTGCAGCCGGCCGCGATGGCCGGACGGCAGCTCTGCCAGTGGGACAAGGACTCCTGCGCCGACGCCGGGTTCCTCAAGATCGACCTCCTCGGCCTGGGGATGCTGTCCGCGGTCGAGGACTGCGTGGAGCAGGTCGCGCGCCTGCGCGGCGAGGTGATCGACCTCTCGCGCATCCCCTGCGACGACGCCGAGGTGTTCGCGGACATCCAGCGCGCGGACACCGTGGGCGCGTTCCAGATCGAGAGCCGCGCGCAGATGCAGAGCCTCCTGCGCACGAAGCCGGCCGACCTGGACGACCTCACCGTGCAGGTCGCGCTCGTCCGGCCGGGCCCCATCCAGGGCAAGGCCGTGCACCCGTACATCGACGCGCGCGAGCGGCTGCGCGAGGACCCGGGGTACGTGTGGCCCGTCGACCACGAGCTCCTGCGCGAGCCGCTCCGCTCCACGTACGGCGTCGTCGTCTTCCAGGACCAGGTGCTGGAGGTGGCGATGACGCTCGCCGGGTTCAGCGTCGGGGAGGCGGAGGGGCTGCGGCGCGCGATGAGCCGCAAGCGCAGCCACGACGCGCTCGAGGCCTACCGCGGCCGCTTCGTCGCCGGCGCGGCGAACCAGGGCGTGGACGCCGCGACCGCGAACGGCGTCTTCGACAAGCTCGTCGGCTTCTCCGGCTTCGGGTTCCCGAAGGCGCACGCGGCCGCGTTCGGGCTCCTCGCGTACCAGTCGATGTGGCTGCGCCGGCACCACCCGGCGGAGTTCCTGTGCGCGCTCCTGAACGCGCAGCCGATGGGCTTCTACCCGCCGGCCACGCTCGTCCGCGACGCGCAGCGCCGCGGCGTGCTCGTGCTGCCGGCGGACGTGAACCTGAGCGGCGCCCGCTGCACGATCGAGGCCGTTCGCGACGGTGGCCGGGAGGCGGTCTCGGCCGTCCGCATCGGGTTGAGCTACGTCGCCTCCGTGGGGAAGGAGAACGCCGAGGCGCTCGTCTCCGAGCGCGAGCTGAACGGGCCGTTCGCGGACGTGAGCGACCTCGCCCGCCGGGTGCAGCACCCCCGAGAGGCGCTCGAGGCGCTCGTCCAGGGCGGCGCGTGCGACTCCTTCGGCCGTCCGCGGCGCGAGCTCCTGTGGGAGCTCGGCCTCGTCTTCCGCGCGCAGTCCGTCCCCGGCACGGGCGGGGAGGCGAAGCAGCTCCCGCTCGCCCTCGACCCGACCGCGGAGACGCCCGCGCTCCGCGACCTCACCGCCTGGGAGCGGATGCTCGCCGACTACCGACACACGGGCCTGTCCGTCGGCACGCACCCGCTCGCGCTCCTGCGTCCGCACCTGCCGCCGGGGACGCTCTCGAGCGCGGAGCTCCTCGAGCAGCCGCACGGCCGGCGGGTCGCGATCGCGGGTATGACGGTCGCCCGCCAGCGGCCCTCGACCGCGAACGGGATCGTCTTCCTGCTCCTCGAGGACGAGCACGGGCAGGTGAACCTGATCGTCCCGCCCGCCGTCTACGAGCGGCATCGGGCGACCGTGCGCGCCGAGCCGCTCGTCCTCGCGCGCGGCCGCTACGAGCGCGTCCGGGAGAACCGCAACGTGCTCGTCTCCGAGCTCGAGCCGCTCGGGCCGCTCGCCCGCCGGCTCGCCGAGCGGGACGACGTCTGGGCCTCGCTCCCGCGCCCGCACTCGTTCGGACGCAGATGACCGACCTCGAGCCCTGCAGGCCGAGGGTCAGCCGCGGCCGGCCTGCCGCAGCGTGCGCTCGAGCGTGAACGCGGTCTCCACGAGCGCGAGATGCGTGAACGCCTGCGGGAAGTTCCCGACCAGGCGCCGCCGCTCGGGGTCGTACTCCTCGGACAGGAGCCCCAGGTCGTTGCCGAGCCCGAGCAGCCGCTCGTACAGCGCCACCGCATCGGCCAGGCGGCCCTGCTGGGCGAGCACGGCGACGAGCCAGAAGGAGCACGGCAGGAAGACGCCTTCGCCGGGCGGCAGGCCGTCCACGCCGACGCTCTCCTCGTCGGTGCGGTAGCGCTCGACCAGGCCGTCGCGGGTGAGGTCGCGCTCGATCGCCGCCGTCGTCCGCACGACGCGCTCGTCCGTCGCGGGCAGGAAGCCGACGAGCGGGATGAGCAGGAGGCTGGCGTCCAGGCGCTTCGTGCCGTAGGCCTGCACGAAGGTGCCGAGCTCGGCGTCGTACCCCGTGCGCAGGATGTCCTCCCGGATCTCGTGCCGGAGCGCCCGCCAGCGCTCGACCGGGCCCTCGCGGCCGAACCGCTCGACCGTCCTCGCCGCCCGGTCGAAGGCCACCCAGGCCATCACCTTGGAGTGGGTGAAGTGCCGCCGCGGCCCGCGCACCTCCCAGATCCCCTCGTCCGGCTCCCGCCAGCCCGACTCGAGCCACTCGAGCAGGTTGCGGGTCAGCGCCCAGGCGTCGTCGTCGGCCTCGAGACCGCGCCGCCGCGCCTGCGTGAGCGTCTCCACGACCTCGCCGTACACGTCGAGCTGGAGCTGCTCGGAGGCCGCATTGCCGATGCGCACCGGGCGCGAGCCCTCGTAGCCGGGGAGCCACTCGAGCTCGAGCTCCGTCAGCCGGCGCTCGCCCGCGACGCCGTACAGCGTCTGCACGTCCTCGGGCGAGCCGGCGATCGCGCGCAGCAGCCAGTCGCGCCAGGCGCGCGCCTCGCCCACGTACCCCGCGCGCAGCAGCGCCAGCAGGCTGAGCGTGGCGTCGCGCAGCCAGCAGTAGCGGTAGTCCCAGTTGCGCACGCCGCCGAGGGCCTCCGGGAGCGAGGTCGTGGGGGCGGCCACGATCCCGCCCGTGGGGGCGTACGTGAGCGCCTTCAGCGTGAGCAGGGAGCGGTGGACGGCGGGCGCCCACCGGCCCTCGTACGTGCAGCTCGCGGCCCACTCCTCCCAGAAGGCGACCGTGCTCCGCAGCGCCTCCTCGGGGTCGAGCGGTGGCGGAAGCGGCTCGTGGGAGGGAAACCAGGTGAGGGTGAAGGGCACGCGCTCGCCCTCGGCGACCGGGAAGCGGGCATGGGTGCGCAGGTCGCGCCCCACGAGCTCCACGGGGGTGCGGACCGAGACCGCGTCCGGGCCCGCCATGGCGACGAGCGTGCCGTCGAGGTTGCGGACCCAGGGGACGATGGAGCCGTAGTCGAAGCGCAGCACGAGCTCGAGGTCGACCTCCACCCGCCCGCGTACGCCCTCGACGATGCGGACGAGGTCGGGCCGCGTCTCGCGCGGCGGCATGAAGTCGACGAGGCGGATCGTGCCCGCGTCCGTCTCCAGCTCCGTCTCCAGGACGAGGGTTTCGCCGCGGTAGCGGCGGGAAGCGGCGCGGACGCCGGCCGCGGGCCGGATCGTCCAGTGGCCGTGCGCGGCCGTCCCCAGGAGCGCGGCGAAGAGCGCGCCCGAGTCGAAGCGTGGCAGGCAGAGCCAGTCCACGCAGCCGTGGCGGCTGACGAGCGCGGCGGACTGCAGGTCGCCGACGAGGCCGTAGTCCTCGATCAAGGCGGGCGTCCGCTCGCTCACTCCGCCTCCAGGAAGGCGGCGTAGCGGCGGAAGCGCCTCACGGCCGCTCGGTCGAAGGCCGCCCGGTACTCCGCCGCCTGGCGCTCGCCGAGCGTCGCGGCGTAGGCCTCGCGTACGTCGTACAGGCGCTCGCCGATCGCGTCCACGACGTCCTGGTACTCGCCGTACAGCTCCTCTGCGCGCTCGGCCGGCGCGCTCGTCCAGGCGGCGTCGCGCTCGGCCGCCTCGCGCAGCAGCTCGGCCTCGTCCTCGGCGAAGAGCTCGAGCTGGCGGGCGACCAGCCCCTCGAAGCGCCGTCGCCGCCAGGGCCTCACGCGAGCTCGCGGTAGAGCTCGAGGTGCGCGGCCGCGGACGCCTCCCAGGTGAGCTCCGCGCGTGCGCGCTCGGCGCCAGCGCGGGCCGCCGCGAGGGCGTCCGGGTCTCCGAGCAGCCGCTCGAGCGCCGCCGCCAGGCCCTCGACGCTCCCCGGCTCCACCACGGCGCCCGCGCCGAAGCGCCCGACCACCTCGCCGAGCCCGCCGATGTCGTACACGATCGCCGGCACGCCGGCCCCGAGCGCCTGGCAGAGCGCCCCCGAGACGTCGATCTCGGCGCGGTAGGGGAAGAGCGCGACAGTGGCCTCGCCGAGCGCGCGCCGCAGCTCAGCGTCGGGCAGGAACCCGAGCCGCCACTCGGCCCGCTCGCCCGCCGTCTGGCGGAGCCCGTCCAGCGGCACGCGCGGGTCGCCGGCGACGAGGAGCCGGGCGCCCTCCACGCGCAGGACGCCCTCGACCGCGTCCTCGATCCCCTTGTAGGGGCGGAGGAGCCCGAAGACGAGCGCCGTGCGCCCGTCGTCGCCGCGGACGACGTCGGAGCGGAAGGCGGGGTGGGGGATGACTCGCAGCTTCTCCTCCGGCACGCCGAAGCGGGCAAGAGCCTCTCGTCCGCGCCGGGAGTGCACGACCACGCGCTGGAAGCGTCCGAAGAGCGCGCGCCAGAGGCGGGTGCGCGACGCGGTCCGGCGCGGGATGATGTCGTGCGCGGTCAGCACCGCCGGCGAGCGGGGACGGAAGACCCAGCGGTCGGCCTCCGGCGCGCCCAGCCACTGCACGTGCAGCACGTCCGGCCGCAGCGTGGCGAGACGCGCCATCCCGAGCGGGTGCTCGAGCGCCTTCACCGCGAGCCGGACGCGCGAGCTCCCCAGGCGGGAGGAGAGCGGGTAGAACCACTCGCGCGCGACGTAGCCCTCGGGCGGCGGGACCGGGCCGAAGCGGAAGCGCGACGTGACGAGCTCGACGTCGACGCCCGCGCGGGCGAGCGCCGCGGCGAGCGAGCGGTCGTAGGGCGGCGTGTAGGCGGGCGGGTCGGCGAGGACGACGCGCATCGCGGGAACGTTAGTTCCCCGGTGTCTGACACCGCCCCACGCAACCATGCGGGATTGCGGCGTGCAGGTGTCAGACACTCGGCAGAATGCCGCCCGTGACCTGCGAGGAGGCACGCGCGCATTTCCCCGTCCTCGAGCGGTACGCGTACCTCCAGGCGGGCAGCGTGGGGCCCCTCGCCCGCGCCACGGTCGCCGCCATGCGCGCCGAGGAGGAGCGCAACCTGGTCGAAGGGCGAGCCGGGGCGCCGTACCTGGAGCGGATCCTCGCCCTGCGAGCCGAGCTGCGCGCGCGCCTTGCCGGGCTCGTCGGCGCCGAGGAGGAGCAGGTCGCCCTCACCGCCTCCACGACCGACGGCTGCAACATCGTGCTCGCGGGCCTCGACCTGCGGCCCGAGGACGAGGTGGTGACGACGACCGACGAGCACTTCGGGCTCCTCGGCCCGCTGCACGCCTCGGGTGCGCGGGTGGTCGTCGTCCCGCCCGAGCCGGAGCGGATCCTCGCCGCGGTGACGCCGCGCACGCGGCTGCTCGCGCTCTCGCAGGTCCTGTGGACGACCGGGCAGGTGCTGCCCGTCCACGAGCTGCGCGAGCGGAGCGGCGTGCCGGTCCTCGTGGACGGCGCGCAGTCGGTCGGGGCGCTCGCGGTGGAGGCTCGAGGCCTCGACTTCCTCACGCTCTCCGGCCAGAAGTGGCTGTGCGGCCCCGAAGGCACGGGCGCGCTCCTCGTCGCCGACCCGGAGCGGCTCCGCGTCGCGCGCCCGAGCTACTTCGCGCAGCAGCGGCACGAGCCGGACGGCCGCTTCGAGCCCTGGCCCGGTGCACGCCGCTTCGACCCCAACTGGATGCCGTCCGCGCTCATGGCCGGGCTCCTGGCCGCGCTCGAGCTCGAGCCTGCCGGACGCTTCGAGCGGGCACAGGCCCAGGCCGAGCGCTGCCGCGAGCTCCTGCGCGCGGCGGGGTGCGACGTGGTCGTGCCGGAGCGCCGCGCGACGCTCGTCTCCTGGCGCGTTCCCGCCGAGGAGTCGGCCGCGGTCGTGGAGCGCCTGTTCGCCGCGGGGATCGTCGTGCGCGACCTGCCCGGGCGCGGCCTCGTGCGTGCGTCCGTCGGCTGGTGGACGAGCGACGACGACCTGCGCCGGCTCGCCGAGGCGGTCGCGTGAGCCGCGAGGGCGGGTGCCTGTGCGGTGCCGTGCGCTACGCGGTGCACGGCCCGCTGCGCGAGGTCCTCGTCTGCCACTGCGAGGACTGCCGCGCCTGGTGCGGGCACGCGTGGGCGGCGACCACCGCCCGCACGGGGGATCTGGAGCTGCGCGCCGAGCCCGGCGCGCTCGCCTGGTTTCAGAGCCCGAGCTCGACGCGGAGCGCGAGCCGGGGCTTCTGCGCCCGCTGCGGCGCGAGCCTCTTCTACCGCGCACCCGGCACCGAGCGGACGAGCATCGGCGCCGGCACGCTCGACGACCCCTCGGGGCTCCGCGTCGCGGCGCACATCTGGGTGGAGCAGGGCGCGGACTGGGAGCGGCCGCCGGACGGCGTCCCCGCCTATCCACGCGAGTATCCGGAGGAGGCACCGCCGCTCGCCTGGAGCTGAGCGGCGGTATCGTCGCCCGCATGTGCTTCGGGCCGGACTCCGCTCCGCCCATCCCGCCCCTCCGGGGGGCCGCCGTCTCGCACGGCGACCTCGTGCTCGAGGCCGCCGACGGCAACCGGTTCGCGGCGTTCCTCGCGACGCCCGAGCAGCCGCCGGCGACGGGCGTCGTCGTCCTCCCCGACGTGCGCGGGCTGCACCGCTTCTACGAGGAGCTCTGCCTGCGCTTCGCAGAGCGCGGGTACGCGGCGCTCGCCCTCGACTACTTCGGGCGCACGGCCGGCGCGTCCAAGCGGGACGAGGGCTTCGAGTACCTGCCGCACGTGCAGGCCCTCGTCCCCGCCGAGCTCCAGGCCGACGTGCGGGCCTGCGTCGAGCGCCTGCGCGCGGAGGGCTGCCGGGGGATCTTCACCGTGGGGTTCTGCCTGGGCGGCCGCCACTCCTGGCTCGCCGCCGCCGCCGGGCACGGGCTCGCGGGCGCGATCGGCTTCTACGGACGGCCGGGAACGGGGAGCGACGGCTCGCCCGGCCCGCTCCAGCGGGCGGCCGAGCTCCGCTGCCCGATCCTCGCGCTCCAGGCCGGCGACGACCCCGGAATCCCGGTCGAGGACTCGCGGGCCTTCGACGAGGCGCTGAGCGCGGCCGGAGTCGAGCACGAGTTGGTCGTCTACCCGGGGGCGCCGCACAGCTTCTTCGACCGCAAGCAGGAGCAGTTCGCGGCCGAGTCCGAGGACGCCTGGAGCCGCGTCCTCGCGTTCCTGGAGCGGCACTCGTAGCGCGGCTCAGGCCGCGTCCGCGGCCGTCCGCAGCCCGAGCTCCTTCGCGATCGGCTGCAGCGCGGCGACCACGTTCGCGATGTGCTCGTCCAGCTCCAGGCCCAGCAGCTCCGCGCCGCGGTACACCTCGTCGCGGTGCACGCCGGCGGCGAACGACGGCTGCTTGAGCTTCTTGCGCACCGACTTCGGCTCCAGGCCGTCCAGCCCCGTCGGCCGCACGAGCCCGCAGGCGTGCACGAACCCGGAGAGCTCGTCGCAGGCGAAGAGGGTCTTCTTCAGCGGCGTGTCGCGCGGGAGGCCCAGGTGCTCGGCGTGGGAGAGCACGGCCTCGACCACCTCCTCGGGGTAGCCCTCCTCGCGCAGGATCGGCGCGCCGTCCTGCGGATGCTTGTCCAGCGTGGGGTGCAGCTCGTAGTCGAAGTCGTGCAGGAGCGCGACGACGCGCCACAGCTCCTCGTCCTCGCCGTACCGGCGCGCGTAGGAGGCGACCGCGGCCTCCACCGCCAGCGCATGCCGGAGCAGGGACTCGCCCTTCGTGTAGCGCGTGAGCGTCTCCCAGGCCTGGTCGCGGGTGGGCGGCACGGCGGAGTACGATAGCCAGCCGCCGTTGGAATCCGACTCGCCTCAGCCCGCCGTCGCCCCGTACGGCACCTGGTCCTCGCCGATCACGGCCGAGCTCGTCGCGCGCTCCGGGCGGACGCCGAGCCTGCCCTGGCTCGAAGCCGGCACGGCCTGGTGGCTCGAGAGCCGCCCTGCCGACGCCGGCCGCGTCGTCCTCGTCCGCGCCCGGCCGGGCGGCGAGCCCGAGGACGTCACGCCCGAAGGGCTCTCCGTGCGCACGATGGCGCACGAGTACGGAGGCGGTGCCTACTGCCTGCACAGAGGCACGGTCTTCTTCTCGAGCTTCGCCGACCAGCGCCTGTACCGGCAGCGGCCGGGCGAGGAGCCGGTGCCGATCACGCCCGAGGTGGAAGGGCGCCGGCATCGCTTCGCGGACGGCCGCGTCACTCCCGACGGCCGCCTGTGGATCGGCGTGCGCGAGCGCCACGCGGAGAGCGGGCGCTCCGAGGAGGTCGTGAACGAGCTCGTCGCGGTGCCCACGGATGGGAGCGGCGAGCCGCGGGTGCTCGCGGGCGGGCGCGACTTCTACTCGAGCCCGCGCATCTCGCGTGCGGGCGACACGCTCTGCTTCCTCGCCTGGGACCTCCCGTGGATGCCCTGGGACGGGTGCGAGCTGTACGTCGCCGAGCTGCGGGCGGACGGCACGCTCGGCGAGGAGCAGCACGTCGCCGGGCGCGACGGCGAGGAGGCGATCTGGCAGCCCGAGTGGAGCCCGGAGGGCGACCTCGTGTTCGCGAGCGACCGGAGCGGCTGGTGGAACCTGGAGCGCGTGCGGGCGGGCGAGCGACATGCCCTGTACCCGGCCGAGACGGAGTTCGGGTACCCGGCGTGGGTCTTCGGCGGCCGCTCGTTCGCGTTCCTCGGGGACGGGCGGATCGCGTGCGCCTTCGAGCGCGGCGGCCGCACGGCCTTCGCGCTCCTCGACCCCGACCGCCGCCGCCTCGAGGAGCTCGACCTGCCGTACGACTCATGGCGCTCGACGCCGTACCTGACCGCCGAGGGGAGCACGATTCTGCTCGTCGCCGGCTCCGCCACCCTGCCCAACCAGGTCGCGCGCTTCGACGTCGCCTCCGGCGAGCTCGAGGTCCTGCGCGAGAGCGCGAGCGTGCCGGTGGACGCGGCGTACCTGTCCGTCCCCGAGGCGATCGAGTTCCCGACCGAGGGCGGCCTGACCGCGCACGCGCTCTTCTACCGACCCACGAACCCCCGGTTCGTCGCCCCGGAGGGCGAGCGCCCGCCCCTGATCGTCATGAGCCACGGCGGGCCCACGGGGAGGGCGACGGCGCTCTTCGACCTCGAGAAGCAGTTCTGGACGAGCCGCGGGTTCGCGGTCGTGGACGTCAACTACGGCGGCTCCACCGGGTACGGGCGCGCGTACCGCGAGCGGCTGAACGGGCAGTGGGGCGTCGTCGACCTGCACGACTGCGTGAACGCAGCCCGCCACCTCGTCGAGCGAGGCGACGCTGACGGCGAGCGCCTGCTGATCACGGGCGCGAGCGCGGGCGGGTTCACCACCATCTCCGCGCTCACGTTCACGGACGTGTTCGCGGCCGGCGCCTCCCACTTCGGGATCGCCGACCTCGATCAGTTCGGGAACGGGCACACGCACAAGTTCGAGCTGCGCTACGAGCACACCCTGGTCGGCCCCTTCCCCGAGGCGCGCGAGCTCTACCGCGAGCGCAGCCCGATCCACCACGCCGAGCGCATCCGCACGCCCATGCTCGTGCTGCAGGGGACAGAGGACGAGATCGTCCCGCCGTACCAGGCCGAGCTGATCGTCGCCGCCCTGCGCGAGCGCCGCGTCCCGCACGCCTACCTCCTGTTCGACGGCGAGGGGCACGGCTTCCGCAAGGCCGAGACCATCCAGGCGGCGCTCGAGGCGGAGCTCTCGTTCTTCCTCCAGGTGCTGGGCCTGGAGGCCCCCGACCCGCCGCCGCGGCTCGCGATCGAGCACCTCGCGTCCGCCTAGCGGGAGCCGGGCGGCCGGGCCCGGGGGCGCCAGTACGATTCGCGCGCCATGGAGTCCTTCGTCATCGAGGGCGGCCGCCCGCTCTCCGGGACCGTCCGGGCCGCCGGGAACAAGAACGGGGCGCTTCCCATCCTCGCGGCGTCGGTGCTCGCCTCCGAGGAGGTGCGGCTCTCGAACGTGCCGCGCATCCGCGACGTGGAGACGATGGTCGAGCTGCTGGCCCGGATCGGCGCCGAGGTCGAATGGACGGGGCCCAACGAGGTCCGCGTCGACCCGCAGGGCGTCCAGGAGACGGCGCTCGACGCCGAGCTCGCCCGCGAGATCCGCGCCTCCTTCCTGCTCGCCGGGCCTCTGCTCGCGCGCTTCGGCCGCGTCAGCATCCCGCCGCCCGGCGGCGACGTGATCGGCCGCCGGCGCCTGGACACGCACGTGCACGCGTTCGCCGCGCTGGGCGCGGACGTGAGCGTGGACGGGGTCTACGAGCTGTCCGCGAACGGCCTCCGCGGGACCCGCGTCTACCTGGACGAGGCCTCGGTCATGGGCACGGAGAACGCGATCATGGCCGCCGTCCGCGCTCGCGGCGAGACGGTGCTCGGCCATGCCGCGTGCGAGCCGCACATCCAGGACCTGTGCCGCTTCCTCGTCTCCCTCGGCGCGCGCATCGACGGGATCGGCTCCAACGTGCTGCACATCCACGGCGTGGACGAGCTCGGCGGAGGCGCGTACCGCGTCGGCCCGGACCACATCGAGGTGGCGAGCTTCGTCGGGCTCGCGGCCGCCACCGGCGGGGACGTGGTGGTGGAGGACGTGGAGCCGGACGACCTCATCTCGATCGTGCCCGCCTTCCGCAAGCTCGGCATCGAGATGGAGGTCTCGGACCGCAGCGTCCGGCTGCCGGCCGGGCAGGACCTGCGCGTCGAGGACGACTTCGGCGGCCAGATCCCGAAGATCGAGAGCGGCATCTGGCCCGCCTTTCCCGCCGACCTGACCTCGATCGCCGTCACGGTCGCGACCCAGGCGCGGGGGACGATCCTCATCTTCGAGAAGATGTTCGAGAGCCGGCTCTTCTTCGTGGACAAGCTCGTCTCCATGGGCGCGCGCATCATCCTCTGCGACCCGCACCGCGTCGTCGTCACCGGCCC
>DATLYU010000099.1:0-9254 GCA_035574435.1 Gaiellaceae bacterium
AGGCGAGCTTCACCGACCTCGACGACCTCGCCACCGTCCTCCAGCACGCGGGCTGCGTGGTCGCGAACGCGGGCACGATCCTGCTCGAGGCGCTCGTCAACGACCGGCCCGCCGTGTGCGTCCTGTACGACGAGGGCGCCCTGCCCGGCGAGTCGTGGGCGCTGAAGAACGTCATCGGCGAGCACTACCGCGAGCTCGCCGCCTCCGGGGCCTTCTACCGCGCGGAGCGCTTCGAGGACGTCGTGGCCGGCATCGAACGCGCTCTCGAGCGTCCGGGCGAGCTCGCCGCGGAGCGCCGTCGCGTCGTGCGCGAGGTCGTCGGGGAGGTGGACGGACGCGCGGCCGAGCGCGTCGTGGACGCGATCGCGCGGGCGGTCGGCTAGGCGGCCGTCTTGCGGAGGCCCAGCTGCCGGGTCCGGATGACGACCTCGTGGCGCCCCGCAACGAGCGCGAGGAACGCGTCCACCGCCGGGCCCGGCCGAAGGAGCGCGTCGTCGCCGAGCTCGGCCCAGACGTAGTCGTCGAACACGAGAAACCCGCCCACGCGGAGCAGCCGCCAGGAGAGCGCGGCGTCGACGAGGACATCGAGGGCGAGGTGCGATCCGTCGACGTACACGAGGTCGAACAGCCGACCCTCGTCGTGAAGGTCGGCCAGCACCCGTCGCGACTCGCCGACGCGCTTCTCGATGCGGGAGGCGTCGACGAGCGCGACGTTCGCCTCGAAGGCGTCTTCGAGGGCGGCGGGGTAGTTCGCCTCGCCCGCGTGCTCCAGGCTCCCCCCGAACGTGTCCACGCATGTCACCGTGGCGTGCGGCAAGCGCCACAGGAAGTAGGTGGCGGAGAGACCCTCGTACGAGCCGATCTCGAGCAACCGGCACGGCGCCCCTGCGAGCTCCTGGAAGAGCGGCTCCCAGCTCTCGGCGGCACGCGTGAACCAGTCGGACGAGAAACGGCCCCGGGACACGACCTCGTCCCGGAACCTGCGGGCCAGCGCCGACACCGGCGGAGGTGCGGGCACCGCAACGGGAACCTGGCGGCGCAGAGAGCGGGTGCGGCGCTCGCGCAGGATGCGGCGCGGGTTCAGCCGCCACCACCGGCTCCTCTCGATGGCCCGGAGGCGGTCGACCTCCTGCTTGAGCCGACGGACCTCCTGGGCCAGCACTTGCTCGACGTCCGCGGTCACTCGCGACCCCATTCTGACGGGCGCCGACCGAGGAGGCCGACGGCGCCCAGGAAGACGAACGCCGGCGCTACCGGGAGCACGAAGTGCGGGTCGGCGAAGAGCCCGAGCGCGTTGAGCACGACGACGGCGAGCGCGGCTGCGCCGACCGCGAGCGCAGTTCCAGCAGCGCGAGGGCGGCGCAGCGCGATCCCGAGCAGGCCGGCCGCGATCCACAGCCATGGGCGCGGGAACCAGCGCGAGAGCTGGTTCAGCCGCCTGCCCAGCTCCGCGTCTCCCCGGCGGTCGGGCAGCGCGGCGAGGAGCTCGTCGCGACGCCGCTCGATCGCCCGCAGGCGGGCTCGGTCACCGGGGCGGTCGAACTCGAGGTGCCACTCGGTCGCCGAGGTCCACACCTGGCGAATCGCCTGGTCGGGACGCGAGATCCAGACCACCTGGCCGGCCGGGATGGGCTCTCCCTCGCTCGGCGGCGGGAGGGCTCTGCCACGGGGACGGGTCGGCGCGCGGGCGCCGTCGGGCGCGGCGCTCGACGTGGGCCCGGCGCGGAAGTACGCCTTCGCGAGCTGGTCGCGGATCGTCCCCAGGACGCCGCGGGCATAGCGGCCGGGCGAGGCGCGCACCGCCTCGACGCCCGCGTCCCGCAGGACGCGGTAGTCCGTGTCCCAACCGAACACCTGGTCGGAGAGCAGGTAGAGGTCCTCGTGGACGCGGAAGCTGCCCTCGCGGAAGAGCCGGTCGAGCGTCACGCCGTACGAGCGGTACGGCTCCCGCGTGAGCAGGTGGCGCTGCATGGCGCCCGCCAGGCGGCGCGAGGCATCCCCGTTCTCGGCCCGGACGATCCGGTCGGCGATGAACGCGCGGTAGAAGGGCACGATCGCGTTCCCGCCGCGGGCGAGCGCCCAGGTGTCGAAACGGAGGCCGTTGTGGACGGTCCAGGCCGCGAGCGGGACGGCGGCGGCGAGCGCGAGCGTTCCCGCGAAGCGCACGCGCTCGCGCCAGGGATGCGACAGGAAGAACGGGAAAGCGGCGAACGCGAGCAAGACCGCGTTCCCCGGCCTCGCGAAGGCGAGCAGGGCGACGGCGAGCCCGACGACCGCGAACCGGCCGGTCGAGGGACCGAACGAGGCGCGGACGGCGAGCAGCGCGAAGAGCGCGAACGCCGCCGCGAACACCGTCTCGCTCGCGAGCTCGTGGAACATGAGCCCGTAGCCCGGGTAGACGAGCAGCGCGGCCGCGACCAGGAGCGCCGCCCACGGCCCGAACGCGGAAGCGGCCGCGCTCCACGCGACGACCGAGGCGGCGAAGAGGCAGGCGGCGAGCGGCTCCGCGAGCGCGCCGCCGGCGAGGTCGAGCGCTCCGCCCGCGACGAGCGGGGTGAGGGGCGTGCGGAAGAGCAGCGACCAGGGCAGGAGCACGTCCCGGTCGAAGAGCTGCACGTACGCGTACAGGTACTCGTCGAGGTCCCGGCCGGCCGCGAGCGGCCAGGCGCCCGCGCGACCGGCGTACACCGCGAGCCCGAGCCCGAACAGGAGCACGGCGCCGAGCGGCCGTCCGGCCAGGCCCTCGAGCGAGGCGAGCGCGCGCCTGGGGAGAGGGGCGATGGGAGCCATCGGAGGCCGGCCAGGAGGCTAGCCTCTCCACCGGTTCGCGCGGTCGGACGCCGGCCCGAGGGCGCAGCCCCGTCAGCCGCGCGCGAAGCGCAGCACGCCGTCCCGCTCGTCCGTCAGGGCCAGGCCGGCTTCGTCGACGGCGGCGACGAGCTCGTCGCGCGTGCAGGGAGCGACGGCCGCATGCCACTCGACGAGCAGGACGTCGACTCGGTCGAGAGGGGCGCCGGAGAGGATGGCGCACTCGCTGCCCTCGGCGTCGATCTTCACGATCGTCCGGGAGCCGCCTACGGGAAGCTCTGCGAGCGCCTGCTCGAGCGTTACGACCGCGACCCGCTCCTGGCCGGCGGGCCGCTCGACCGCGACCAGCGAGTGCGCCCACGAGGTCCCGTCGAGCCGGAGCACGGCCTGGCCCGCACGGCTCCACACGGCCGCGTTGCGCGCCAGCCACCTCCCGGCGAGCGGCGCGGCCGCGCGTGCCAGGGCCTCGAAGTTGCTCGTGGCCGGCTCGAACGAGGCCACGAAGGCGGCACCGCGCGCCAGGGCGAGGGCGCCGAAGTAGCCCTTGTGCGCGCCGACGTCCAGGACGTGCGCCCCGCGGTAGTCCTCCACGTAACCCGCTCCCGCGACGACCTCGACCAGGGCCTTCCAGTCGACCGCGAGGGCGCCCTGGTCTCCCAGCTCCACGCGTGCCCGCCCGATCGCGACCTGTGCGTGGTCGGGAGGGCCGAAGAGAAGCTCGCGGACGAGGAGCGCGCGCAGGCGCGCGCGTCCGCGACGACCGAGGACGCCGGCGCCGGCCAGCGCCTCGACGTGGGGTTGCACGACGATCCGGTCGGGCCCGAGGAGGCGGGCCCGGACGCACCAGACGCGGCGTCCCAGGAGCACTCAGCGAGCGTATCCGCGCGGGGCAGGAATGATGTGGGCACGCCGTGAAGGTCGTGCTCACCCTGCTCGTGCGCGACGAGGCCGACATCCTCGACGAGCACCTCACGTTCCACCTGAACGCGGGCGTCGCGTTCGTCGTCGCGACCGACCACCGCTCGCAGGACGGTACGACGGACATCCTCGAGGCGTACGCGCAGAGCGGCGTCCTCCGTCTGCTCCGCGAGGACGAGGAGCGCATCCGCCAGAGCGAGTGGATGACACGGATGGCGCGCTTGGCGGCGGAGGAGCACGGTGCCGATTGGGTGCTCTCGAGCGACGCGGACGAGTTCTGGTGGCCGCGCGCCGGCTCGCTCGAGGAGGCGCTGGCCTCCGTCCCGGACGGCTTCGGCACCGTACGCGGCTTCTCCCAGTCCTTCGTCCCGGTCCGCGGGCCCGGCTCGTTCGCCGAGCGGATGACCGTGCGCCTCTCGGCCGTGGCGGCGATCAACGACAGCGCGACCTCCTTCCGGCCGGTCTCGAAGGTCGCGCACCGGGCGCACCCCCGCAGCCTCGTCGGGCAGGGGAACCACGCCGCGTTCGTCCCGGGCCGCCCCGAGCTTCCGGGGTGGCATCCCTTCGAGCTTCTCCACTTTCCGCTGCGGTCTGCCGAGCAGGTCGCGCGCAAGCACCGCAACACGCTCGCCGCCTGGCGGCGAAACCTGCGCGGCGACCTCGCCCGGGCGCGGGCGATCTCCGAGGTCGGCGCGGCGGAGGCGTTCTACGAACGGGTGGCGCTGAGCGCCGAGGAGGTCGAGCGCGGTCTCGCGCATGGGCTGCTCGTCGAGGACACGAGGCTCAGGGACGCGCTCACCGCGATCCGGGGCGGAGCGCCGACTCCGTTCGCCGTCCCCTCCGTCCGCGATCGCGCGCGGCACGCCGCCGAGCTGGGGTCCCTCTTCGACGCCGAGCTTGTCCGCGCGCGGCGCCGCCTGGACGAGCTCGCCCAGCGCGTCGCTGCGCGCGAGGCCGTCTCTGCGCGGCGGTAGCGTTGCCCGCGATGAAGCTCGTGCAGACGCTCGTCGTACGCGACGAGGCCGACATCGTCGGCGCCCAGCTCGAGTACCACCTGAACGCCGGCGTCGATTTCGTGCTCGCCTCCGACCACCAGTCGGAGGACGGGACGACCGAGATCCTGGAGTCGTACGCGCGCCAGGGCGTGCTGCGCCGGCTCGAGGTGAGCGGCCCGATGCAGGACGGGGCCTGGCGGACGCGCATGGCGCGGCTCGCCGCCACCGAGCACGGCGCCGACTGGGTCATCAACACGGACGCCGACGAGTTCTGGATGCCCCGCGGCGCCCCCACCCTGAAGGAGACGCTCGCCGCCGTGCCCGAGCCGTTCGGGATCGTCTTCGCGCTCAGTCGTCACTTCCTGCCCCAGCCCGGCGACGACACGCCCTTCGCGGAGCGCATGACCGTGCGCGTCTCCCCTCCGGTCGCGATCAACGACCCGGCGAGCCCGTACCGGCCGCACCTCAAGGCGGCGCACCGGGCCGACCCTGCGGTCAGCGTGAGCTTCGGCTCGCACACGGTCTGGAGCGCGCGCTGGCGCGCCCTCCACCACTGGCATCCCGCCGACGTCCTGCACTTCCCGTTCCGCTCGCTCGAGCAGTGGACGAACAAGGGCGCGCGGCGCGCGCGCGGCGACAAGCCGCTCGGCCAGTACGTGGCCGCGCTGCGGGCCAAGGAGCGCGGGCGGAGCGCCGACCGCTATCGCAGCCTGCTCGTGGGCGCGGAGGAGCTCGCGCGGGGCCGCGCCGCGGGCGAGCCGCTGCCGCCGGCCGAGCGCGCCGCCGAGCCGGGCGTGGTCGGCGAGAGCGTCTCCGTCCGGGACGCGGACATCGTCCGCCTGCGCCGCAGCGTGGACGGGCTCGCGCGGCGCGTGAGCGCGCTCGAGCGGCGCCGCCGGCGCTAGAACCCGCTTCAGAGATGAGCGGCCATGTCGGCTTGATATGGGCGCTCCCTGCGTCCTTGCCTCACGCCCTCCAGCATCCGCCTCTCGACGGGCACCCACTCTGAAACGAGTTCTCAGCCGGCCACGCGCAGGGGGAGGCCGATCAGCTCGCGCGCCTGCGCGGGCGTCGCCGGCGTGCGGCCGCACGCGCGGGCCACGCCGACCAGGCGCTCGACGAGCGCGGCGTTGGTCGCCGGCTGCGTCTTCTCCTCGTCCAGCCAGAGGTTGTCCTCGAGCCCCACGCGCACGTGCCCGCCGGAGGCGATCGCGAGCGCGTTCACGCGGAACTGGAAGCGGCCGATCCCCGTCGCCGACCAGGTCGCGCCCTCGGGCAGAGCCTGGACGAGCAGCGCCAGGTTGAGCGGCGTCGCCGCGATCGTCCCCAGCGAGCCGAGCAGCAGGTTGACGTACAGCGGCGGGCGCAGCACGCCGCGGTCGAGCAGGAAGCGGAGGTAGTCCACCATCCCCAGGTCGAAGACCTCGAGCTCGGGGACGATGCCCCGCTCGGCCATCCGCTCCGCGAGCCCGCGGATGGTCGCCGGCTCGTTCACCGAGGCCTGCGTGGGGAAGTTCAGCGAGCCGAGCGTCAGCGAGGCGAGGTCGGGCTTGAGCGCGCCCTCCAGGTCGAGCACGGCGGCCCGCTTCTCGAGCTCCGGCCAGAGACGGCCGCTCGTGGACACGCACACGAGGACGTCCGGGCAGCGCTCCCGGACGGCCGCGACGATCTCGGCGTAGACCGCGCGCTCGTACGTCGGACGCCCGTCGCGGTCGCGCGCGTGCAGGTGGACGACGGAGGCGCCGGCCCGCACGCAGCGCTCGGCGTCCTCCGCGATCTCCTCCGGCGTGATCGGAACGGCCGGGTTGTCGGCCTTGGTCGGGACCATGCCCGTGAGCGCCGCGTTGACGAGGAGCGGCGGCCAGCCGGTGTCGCTCACCGCGGCTCCACCCCCTCCTTCACGACCCGGGCCGGGACGCCGACCACCTGGGAGCGTGCCGGCACGTCCTCGACCACGACCGCCCCGGCGCCGACGATCGCGCCCGCTCCGACCGTCGTGCGATCGACGACCACGGCCCCGAGCGCGATGTACGCGGCCTCGCCGACCGTGCAGAAGCCGGCCACGTTCGCGCCCGGCATCACCGACACGTAGTCGTGGAGCGTGGTGTGGTGCCCGACGAGCGCACCCCGGTTCAGGAACACGTGGCGTCCCAGCCGAGCGCGCGTGCCCACGATCGCGCCCGCGCTGACGATCGTCCCCTCGGCGAGCGTCGCCGAGGCGGGGACGCGGGCGGTCGGGTGGACCACGGTCGCGAAGCGCAGGCCGTGGGCGGCCGCCTGCTCCGCGAACAGCCGTCGCCGCGTCGTGCCCAGGCCGCAGACCGCGAGGTGCGTGCGCGCGAGCTCCGGCACGTCGTCGATCCAGACGATCGGGCGCCCCTCGAGTGTCTCGGCGGCGCGCTCGCGGGACAGGTTCTCGACGAAGGCCGTGACCTCGAAGCGCCCCGTCTCCTCCGCGAGCTCCGCGATCTCGAAGGAGAAGTCGCGCGTTCCCAGGACGAGGAGCGGCTGTCGTCGCGACATCGCGCGGATCGTATGCAGGCCCGGCGCGGGCGAGGGCACTAAGCTCACGCCGATGCGGACGCGGTCGGGGGCGAGGCTCGAGTTCCAGCCGCCCGCGGTCGGCGAGGAGGAGGCTCGAGCGGTCGCGGAGGCCGTCCGCTCGGGCTGGATCGGGCCCGGGCCGCGCGCGGCGCTGCTCGAGGAGCGCGTCGCCGAGACGCTCGGCGTGGAGCACGTCCTCGCCGTCTCCTCGTGCACCGCCGCCATGCAGCTGGCGCTGCTCGCGCTCGACGTCGGGCCGGGCGACGAGGTCGTGACCTCGCCGATCACGTGGCCCGCGACCGCGAACGCGATCGAGGCGTGCGGCGCCCGCCCGGTGTTCGCCGACGTGCGCGAGAGCGACCTCACGATCGACCCGGAGCACGCCGCCTCGCTCGTCGGCCCTAGTACGAAGGCCGTCCTCCCGGTCCACCTCGCCGGCCAGCCCGCCGACCTCGCCGCGCTGCTCGACCTCGGCCTGCCGGTCGTGGAGGACGCGGCGCACGCCTTCGGCGCACGCTACCGCGGAGCGCTCCTGGGCGGCCTCACGAGCGCGACCTGCTTCTCGCTGTACGCGACGAAGCACGTCGCCGCCGGGGAGGGCGGCCTGCTGACGACGCGGGACCCGAGCCTCGCCGAGCGCGCACGCCGCATGCGCCGCCTCACCCGGAGCCCCGACGGGCTCTACGACCAGGTCGAGCGCGGCCTGAAGGCGAGCCTCTCCGACCTGCACGCCGCGGTCGCCCTCGTCCAGCTCGACCGGCGTGAGGAGCTGGACGCCGTGCGCCGCCGGCACGTCGCGCTCTACGACGACGGCCTGGCCGGGCTGGCGGGCATCACCCCGCTCGCCCGCGACCCGCGCGACACGCACGCCTGTCACCTCTACGTCGTCCGCATCTCCGCACGCGAGGCGGGCGGGACGCGCGACGACTACCTGGCCGCGCTCGCCGAGCTGGGGATCGCGACGAGCGTGCACTTCCTCCCGGTGCACCGGCTGACCTGGTTCGCGACCCGCTACCCCGAGCAGGCGGCGCTGCCCGTGGCCGAGCGCGCAGGCCGCGAGGTGCTCTCGCTCCCGCTCTCGCCGGCGCACCGCGACGACGACGTCCTGCGCGTTGTCGACGCCGTCCGCGAGGTGCACGAGCGCCTGCGCGGCTAGCCGCCCTGCCGGTGCGGGTCGTCCTCACGCTCCTGACGCGCGACCAGGCCGACGTCGTGGACGCCGTCGTCGCCTTCCACCTGCACGCGGGCGCGTGCCACGTAGTCGCGATCGACCACCGCTCGCGCGACGGCACGGACGAGATCCTGGAGGCGTACGAGCGCGCAGGGGTGCTGCACCTGATCCGCGAGCGCGGCGAGCACGTGCGTACCCGGGAGTGGCGAACGGCCATGGCGCGCCTGGCGGCGGAGCGCTTCTCCGCCGACTGGGTGGTCGGAGCGGACGGCGACGAGTTCTGGTGGCCGCGCCACGGAACGCTCGGGCGGAGCCTGGGGGCCGTGCCCGCCTCCCACGGCGTGGTCGACGTTCCCTCCCGGACGTTCCTCCCGCGCCCCGCGGGCGAGGAGCGCTTCGAGGAGCGCATGGTGTACCGGCTCGCGCCGCGGGCGCCGCTCCTCCACCCCAACAGCCCGCACAAGCCGGACTGGAAGGTCGCGCACCGGGCGGAGCGCGACGTCGTCGTGCAGGGCGGGAGCCACCGCCTGCTCGAGAGCGCGCTCGTGCCCCTCCATGGCTGGCATCCGCTCGAGGTGCTGCACTTCCCGGTCCGCTCGCCGGCTCAGCTCGAGCGCCGCATCGCGGCCTGGCGGCGCGCCGGGCGCGCGTGGCGGTTCGAGCGCGGCGCGATCCGCACCGCGGCCGAGGCGTTCTCGAGCCGGCTCCTTCGCGACGAGGACGCTGCCGCAGGGGTCGCGGCCGGGACGATCGTGCTGGACACGCGCCTGCGCGATCTCCTGCGCGCCGTGCGCCGGCCGGACGCGCCGCCCGCGGCG
>DATLYU010000100.1:0-27785 GCA_035574435.1 Gaiellaceae bacterium
GGCGGCGAGCGCTCTCGCTCCGGAGGACGGCGAGGGGGCAGCCGCGCTCGCCGCCCGGGCCGAGCGGGCGCTCGCCCCCCTCGAGCGCCTCGCGACCGAGCTCCGCGAGCCGGCGGCCGAGCTGCGCGACCTCGCGCTCCGGCTGGGCGAGGTGGGCGGGGAGCTGCACCGCTTCCTCGCCTCGCTCGAGGCCGACCCGTCCGAGGTGGAGGAGGTGGAGGCGCGGCTCGAGCGGATCGCGTCGCTGCGCCGGCGCTTCGCCGCGGCGAGCCTGGAGGAGCTCCTCGAGCGTGCCGAGGCGGCCCGCACGGAGCTCGACGAGCTCGCCGGCGGCGGCGACCCGGTCGCGGCCGCGGAGGAAGCGGTGGAGCAGGCGGAGACGCGTGCGCGTGCGCTCGTCGAGGAGCTGCGCGCCGCCCGCACGGCGGGCGTGCCGGCGTTCGAGCGGGCGGTCGCCGCCGAGCTCGCGGGGCTCGGGCTGGGCGAGGGCGAGCTCCACGTCGAGCTGCGCGAGCGGGAGCTCGGACCGACGGGCGCGGACGAGGCCTCGTTCCTCGTCCGCCCGAACGCGGGCCTCCCGCTCTCCCCGGTCGCGGAGACGGCCTCGGGCGGGGAGCTGTCGCGGATCGCGCTCGCCCTCGCCGCCGCCTCGGCCACCGGCGGGACGCTCGTCTTCGACGAGATCGACGCCGGCATCGGCGGCGTCACCGCCCACGCGGTGGCGTCGACGCTGCAACGGCTCGCCGAGTCCGCCCAGGTGCTCGTCATCACCCATCTCCCGCAGATCGCGAGCGTCGCCGAGCGCCACTTCCGCGTGGAGAAGGTGCCGGGCGACCCGACGCACACGCGCATCGAGGAGCTGGACGAGCTCGTCCGCCGCGAGGAGCTCGAGCGCATGCTCGGCGGCGAGGAGTTCCTGGCCGCGCTGCGCGAGGCCTGATGCCCCGCGCGCGGGCGAGCGCGGAGCTCCTGGCGGCGCCCGCGGACGTCTGGCGCTTCCTGGCGGAGCCCTACCACCTCGCCGACTGGTGGCCGAACCTCGCCTCCGTCGAGCCCGACCGGCGCGGGCTCGCCCCCGGCGCGCGCTGGCGCGTCCGCACCGCGGAGCCGACGCTCCTGCGCCGGGCGCAGGCGGAGGACACGCTCCTCGTCACGCGCGTCGACCCGGAGCGGCTGCTCGCGTTCGAGCTCGTGCGCGCCCGGCAGGCGGCCGCGCTCGAGCTGGAGCCGGCCGGGCCGGGCCACACTCGCGCTCGCCTGGAGGTGTCCGGCCCACTCCTCCTCGCCTTCTCGCGCTCGCTCCCGAAGGCCGCGCTCGCCCGTCTACAGGACCTCGTCCGCACCGCCGAGACGGTCTGACGGACCCGGGTGCTACGGTTAGGTCCCGTGGCCAAGTTCGTCTTCGTCACGGGCGGCGTCGTCTCCGCGCTGGGCAAGGGGATCGTCGCGGCGTCCCTCGGGCGCCTGCTGAAGGCTCGGGGCCTCTCCGTCAGCGCGCAGAAGTTCGATCCGTACCTGAACGTCGACCCGGGCACGATGAGCCCGTTCCAGCACGGCGAGGTGTTCGTAACCGAGGATGGCGCGGAGACCGACCTCGACATCGGTCACTACGAGCGCTTCATCGACGAGAACCTCTCCCGCAACGCGAGCCACACGGCGGGCGCGATCTGGGACACCGTGCTGCGCAAGGAGCGCAAGGGCGAGTTCCTGGGCGCGACCGTGCAGGTCATCCCGCACATCACGAACGAGATCAAGTCCCGCATCCGCCGGGCGGAGAAGGTGGCGCCCGCGGACGTCGTCATCTCCGAGATCGGCGGCACCGTCGGCGACATCGAGTCGCTGCCCTTCCTGGAGGCGATCCGCCAGTTCCGGCGCGAGGTCGGCCCCGAGAACGTGCTCTACCTGCACGTCACGCTGGTGCCGTTCATCGCCGCCGCCGGGGAGCTGAAGACGAAGCCGACCCAGCACTCGGTAAACGAGCTCCGCCGCATCGGCATCCACCCCGACGTCGTCGTCTGCCGCTCGTCGGAGCCGCTCTCCGACGACATCCGCGACAAGATCGCGCTCTTCGCCGACGTCGACCCGCGCGCAGTGATCGGCGCGCCGGACGTCCCAGACGTGTACTTCGTCCCCGAGGTGTTGCAGGCCGAGGGCCTGGACGCGCTCGTGTGCGAGAAGCTCGGGCTCGACTGCCGGCCCACCGACCTGGGCGAGTGGCAGGAGCTGACGGAGCGCAGCCGCGACCTCGACGAGGAGGTGGAGATCGCGCTCGTCGGCAAGTACGTGAAGCTCCACGACGCGTACCTCTCCGTGCACGAGGCGCTGAAGCACGCGGGCGTCCACCACGGGACGCGCGTACGCGTGCGCTGGGTGGATGCCGAGCACATGTCCTACGAGGAGGCGGTGCAGGAGCTCGAGCAGGTGGACGGCGTGCTCGTCCCCGGCGGGTTCGGCTCGCGCGGCTGGGAGGGGAAGATCCTCGCCTGCCGCGTCGCGCGCGAGCGCGAGATCCCGTACCTCGGCATCTGCCTGGGCATGCACGTGGCCGTCTCCGAGTTCGCGCGCCACGTGTGCGGGCTCGAGGGCGCCAACTCGACCGAGATGGACCCGGAGACGCCTTACCCCGTCATCGACCTGCTGCCGGAGCAGAAGGAGATCGAGGACCTGGGCGGGACGATGCGCCTCGGCGCGCAGGCCGTCGAGCTCGAGGACGGCACCCGCGCCCGGGAGACGTACGGCGAGCCCGTCGTGCACGAGCGGCACCGCCACCGCTACGAGGTGAACAACGAGCTGCGGCCGCGGCTGGTCGAGGCCGGCCTCGTCGTCTCGGGGACGTTCCAGGAGGGCCGCCTCGTGGAGGTGATCGAGCTGCCCGACCACCCGTGGTTCGTGGCCAGCCAGTTCCACCCGGAGTTCAAGTCGCGCCCCACGCGGCCGGCGCCGCTCTTCCGCGGCTTCGTCGGCGCGGCCCTCGAGCGCGCCCGAGCGCGGTCGGCCGTCCGGGCGGCGGCTCGCTGAGCGTCTTGGACGAGCGACCGAAGCTCGAGGTCGCCACCGCGATCGTCAGGCGCGGCTCCGAGATCCTGCTCGTCTTGCAAGGACGGACGGGCGAGAAGCTCTTCTGGGCGCTCCCGGGCGGCATCGTCGAGCAGGGCGAGCTCGCGCCCGACGGCTTGGCACGCGAGGTGCGGGAGGAGACGGGAATCGTGGTGGAGAAGCTCGGTCGCCTGGCGTACGTCACCCAGGTCGACGATGCTCGACCTCCGGGCTGGCTCGGGACGGTCTTCACCTTCGAGGTCGACTCCTGGAGCGGCGACCTCGACGTCGACGACCCGGACGGCGTCGTCTTCGATGCTGCATTCGTCGCGCTGGACGACGCGGTCGAACGGTTGGCCGAGACCGAGTGGCTGTCGCTTGCCGCCCGCTACCTCCGCGGGGAGATTTCACCGGGGTCGTACCACGTCAAGCGCCGCCTCGCCGACGGCCGCATCGAGATCGCTGCGGCTGCTCCAGCTCAGCCGGAGGCTAGCGGGTCGCGCCAGCGCAGGCCCGGGTAGCGGGCGAAGTCGCGATCGGCGCTCCAGAGCTCGAGCCCCCACTCGATCGCGAGCGCCGCCAGGTGCGCGTCGCTCGTGTGGTTGCCCGTCGCGTTCGTGCGCACGAGGAGGTCTCCCAGGAGGTCGGCGTGCCGTTCGCCTGGTACGGGAACCCGCACGTTGCTCCGCTCGAGCCAGCGGCGAACTTCCGACCACGCCTCGCCGACCGGCACCGGCCTGGACAGGGCGCGGGGATGCGTGCTCAGGCGCACGAAGGCGAGGATCGTCGGCCAGGGAACGCCCACGAACGGCGTCTCCGAGAGCGTCGCGGCCCACCAGTCGCGCGCCGCCTCGTGCTCGACGAACGACCGGTGGTGCGCCCAGAGGACGAGGTTCGCGTCGACGAGGACTGCCGGAGCCTCAGTCGCCACGCTCGAGCGTCTCGAGTGCCTCTGCGACGTCGCGGACGTCGATCAACGGCTGTCCGCTGTCGAACACGCGCGGCTCGTACGGGGTCACGGCGACCGGCTCGCGCTCGGCCCTGAACCCGGCCCGGAGCGCATCGTTCGCAACTCGGGAGAGCGAGCGTGCTTCCCGGCGGGCACGTTCGGCCAGGTGCCGCGCGACGTCGTCGTCGAGGTTCAGCGTCGTGCGCATCGATCTGCATCATACCATCATCACTGCGAGGTCAGCAACCTCAAGTCAAGTGCCGGCTCGAGCAGCGTCCTCGGCCTGGAGCGGACGAATGGGCGAGAGAGAGGGCCGGGATCTCCATGACGTCGGCGAGCAGGCATCTCGAGCCGACGAAGACGAGGATTTCCGCAAGCTCGCGCGGGAAGCGGCTCGTCATCCGGCGCGTGGGTGGAGCGTCACGAGGGCGAGGAGCGAGACCGCGATACGCTCTCCGTCTTCGGCGCGTTCCTCGTGGCGACGGGGACTCGCGAACGACGAAGGTCTCTCCCACCCGCGCATGCGGGTCGGCGTCAGCGGGTTGTGGCCGTAGCGAGGATGCGCCCGTTCGGGGCACTGCCCTTCGCGCTCGATCGTCGCGCCCGCTTGCAGGCCGTCCCGCGGGAGGGGCCCCGTATCATCGGCGCATGGTGACGGGCGAGCAGTCGCGGCTGACGTCGCCGCTGCTCGACCTCTTCCTCGAGCTGTGCGCGCTCCCGAGCCCGTCGGGGCGGGAGCGGGCGGTGGCGGACCGCGTCGGGGCCGAGCTGACGAAGCTCGGCTTGGAGTGGGACGAGGACGGCGCCGGGGTCGAGCTCGGCGGCGACACGGGCAACCTGTACTGCCGCCTCCCGGCGACGAGCGGCGGGGGCGGCACGCCGATCTTCCTCTGCGCGCACACGGACACCGTGCCCCCGGAGGCCCTGATCGAGCCCGTCGTGGGCGAGGACGGGATCGTGCGCAACGCCGCCGGCACGATCCTCGGCTCGGACAACAAGGCGGCGCTCGTGGTCATGCTCGAGGCCGTCCGCCGCATCCTCGAGGAGGGCCGCCCGCACGCCGGCGTGGAGCTCGTCTTCACCCCGCAGGAGGAGGTGGCGCTGCGCGGGGCCGGCGCCTTCGACCACACGCGGCTGCACGCGCGCACGGGCTTCGTCTACGACCAGGGGACGCCGATCGGGGAGATCGTGCTCGGCTCCCCGCACGGCCGCCAGCTCGATCTCCGCTTCCACGGGCGGGCGGCGCACGCGGGCATGGCGCCCGAGGACGGGCGCTCCGCGATCGCGGCCGCCGGCCGGGCGCTCGCCGACTTCCGGCTCGGCCGCGTGGACGAGGAGACGAGCGCGAACGTGGGCGTGATCAGCGGCGGGACGGCGCGGAACGTCGTCCCCGAGTGGTGCTCCCTCGTCTGCGAGGTGCGCTCGCACGATGAGCGGAAAGCCGCCGAGCTCGTGCGCGAGATGCTCGAGACGGCCGCGTTCGCCGCGAGCCTGGCCGAGTGCGAGCTGGAGAGCGAGGTGCGCCCGGGCTTCCCCGGCTACCGCTTCCGGGAGGGGGACCCGCCCGTGCGCCTCGCGGCCGAGGCGCTCCGGCGTGCCGGGTTCGAGCCGCGCTACGCGCTCTCCGGCGGCGGCGCGGACGCGAACGTCTTCAACGCTCGCGGCCTCGCGTGCGTGAACCTTGCGAACGGGATGACGGACATCCACACGCCCGACGAGCGCATCGCCGTGGCCGACCTGGAGGCGATGGTCGAGGTCACGCTCGCGCTCGTCGAGCTCGCGGCCGAGCTCGAGCCCGCCGAGGCGTAGCCGCGTGGAGGAGCGCCGGCTCGGGCCCGTCGTCGGGCTCGGCACCTGGCAGACGTTCGGCGGCAACCGGGAGCTCGCCCGCCGCGTCGTCGGCGCGGCGCTCGACGCGGGCGTGCGCGTCTTCGACACGTCGCCGATGTACGGTGCCGCCGAGCCGTCGCTCGCCGCCGCGCTCGCGGGCCGGCGCGAGGAGGCGCTCGTCGCGACCAAGGTCTGGAGCCCGAGCGTCGAGGAGGGCAGGCGCCAGTACGCGCGCCAGCGCGAGTGGTTCGGCCGCGTTGACCTCCAGCAGGTCCACAACCTCGTCGCGTGGCGCGAGCACCTCCCCTGGCTCGAGGACGAGCGCGAGGCGGGCCGGATCGGCCTCCTCGGGGTGACGCACTACGACCCGTCCGCGTTCGACGAGCTCGAGCGGGCGCTGCGGACACGCCGCTTCGACGCGGTGCAGCTTCCTCTCAACCCGCTCGAGCGCGAGAGCGAGCGGCGGCTGCTGCCGCTCGCGGAGGAGCTCGGCGTCGCGGTCCTCGTCATGCGGCCTCTCGGCGGTGCGGGGGGCCGGCTCGCCCGGTCGTCGCCGCCGGAAGACGCGCTCGCGCCGCTGCGCGCCTACGGCATCGAGACCTGGGCGCAGGCCCTGCTCGAGTGGGCGCTCTCCGACCCGCGGGTGGACGCCGTCCTCCCCGCCACGTCGCGGCCGGAGCGGGCTTCCGAGAACGCCGCTGCGGGCGCGCCGCCCCGGCTCCCGCCGGAGGCGCGGGCGCTCGTCGAGCGCCTGGTCAGGCGAGGCTGACCGCTCCGTCCTCGGCGAGCGCCCAGTGCGGGTTGTGGGCGACCTCCCAGGGATGGCCGTCGGGGTCGTGGAAGACGCCCGAGTAGCCTCCCCAGAACGTGTTCCCGCCCGCTCGGGCGACCGTGCCGCCCGCGGCCGCGGCCTCCGCGAGCACGGCGTCCACCTCGGCCGGGGAGCGCACGTTGTGCGCGAGCGCGACCCCGCCCCAGCCGCCCGCGTCCCGCACCTCGCTGTCCTCCGCGAGCAGCTCGCGGCGCCAGAGCGCGAGGACGAGACAGCCGGCCTGGAAGAAGACGACGTCGTCGTCCGGCCCGGCGCCCGTCCGCCAGCCCAGCGCCTCGTAGAAGGCCCGCGAGCGCGCGAGGTCGGAGACGCCGAGCGTGACGACGCTGACGCGCTGCTCCATCAGCCGGACCACCAGCCCTGGACGATCTCGGCGTCGCCCGGCCCGGTCGCCGGCGCTCCGAAGGCGAGCCACTGCAGGCCCTCCGGCCCTGCCTCCAGGCAGCGCATCGTCCCGGGCGGGATGCGCACGGCGTCGAGCGGCCGCACCTCCACCACCTGGTCGTCCAGCTTGAGCCGTCCGCCGCCCGCGAGCACGACGTACAGCTCCTCCTGCTCGCGATGGCGATGCCCGAACGGTACGCGCGCACCGGGCTGGAGCGCCTGCAGGCTCACCCCCGAGCGCTCGAGCCCGAGCGCCGCGCCGGCGAAGCGGGCGGAGAGCTGCGGAGAGAGACCGTAGGTGACGGCCGAGTCCTCCACCTCGGCCAGGTTGACGAGCGTGTACGCGGCCAGGCTCAGCTCACCTCCGTCACGAGCTCGAGCGCCGAGAGCTGCGCGTCCTCGACGAGCGCGCGCAGCGTCGCGAGCGCGCGCTGGAAGGCCTCGCTCCCGCGTGCCTGCTCGAGCTGCTCGCGGCCGCGCCACGGCCCCGTCAGGCTCACGAACCGGCTCGGGCTGTCCGCGTCGCGGAAGAGGCGGAACACCACCCCCGGCAGGTCGGGCGAGGCCTGGTCCGCGCTCGCCTGCCAGGCACGCCGGAACTCCTCCTCGCTGCCGGCCTTCACCGTCCAGACCGCTGTTCCGTAGATCATCGTCCTCCCTTCGGTCGCCGCAAGTGTGGCGCATGCCGTCCGGTATCGTCCCGCGCGCGATGCGCATCGGCGTGGTCAGGGAGATCAAGCCGCAGGAGTACCGCGTGGCGCTCACTCCCGCCGGCGCGCGCGAGCTCGTCCAGCGCGGCCACGAGGTGCTCGTGGAGGCGGGCGCCGGGGTCGGGAGCGCGTTTCCCGACGAGGCGTACGAGCGCGCCGGGGCGAGGATCGTGTCGGTGGACGAGGCCTGGTCGCGGGCGGAGCTGCTGCTGAAGGTGAAGGAGCCGATCGCGTCCGAGTACGGCCGCCTGCGCGAGGGGCTCACGCTCTTCACGTACCTGCACATCGCCGCCGACCAGCCGTTGACGCGCGCCCTCGTGGACTCGGGCATCACCGCGATCGCGTACGAGACGGTGGAGACGGACTCCGGGGCGCTGCCGCTGCTCGCGCCCATGAGCGAGATCGCGGGCAGGCTCGCCCCGCAGGCGGGCGCGCACTACCTGGAGAAGCCGAAGGGCGGGCGCGGAATCCTCCTCGGCGGCGTCGCGGGCGTCGCGCCGGCGCGCGTCCTCGTCATCGGCGGGGGGATGGTCGGCTACAACGCGGCCGTCATCGCGATCGGCATGGGCGCCCAGGTGACGATCCTCGAGCGCTCGGTCGACCGCATGCGCCACCTGGAGGAGGTGCTGAGCGGGCGCGTGACGCTGCTCATGTCCTCCACGCTGCAGATCGAGGAGGCCGTGAAGGACGCCGACCTCGTCATCGGCGCGGTGCTCATCCCGGGCGCGCTCGCCCCGAAGCTCGTCACGCGCGACATGCTGCGGGCGATGAAGGGCGGCTCCGTGATCGTGGACGTCGCCATCGACCAGGGAGGCTGCACCGAGACCTCCCGGCCGACGACGCACGACGACCCCGTGTACGAGGTGGACGGCGTCGTCCACTACTGCGTGGCCAACATGCCCGGGGCGGTGCCGATCACCTCCACGCGCGCGCTCACGAACGTGACCCTCCCGTACGTGGAGGCGATCGCGGACCTGGGCACGGCCGAGGCGATCGCCCGCGATCCCGCGCTCGCGCGCGGCGTGAACGTCCTGGGCGGGCACGTCACGTACGAGGCGGTTGCCGAGGCCCACGGCCTCGACTACACGCCGCTCGACGACGCGCTCGCCGCGAGCGTCGCCTAGGTCGTGCCGCGCCTCGCGCGCCGGTAGAGGCGCCCGCGGGGCTCGCCGTCGCGCGGCTCCTCGCCCGTTCCCGGCTCGCTCGGCTTCTTCGGCGTGCGCTCGGTGGGGAAGATCTTGATGACCGCGTAGGTCACGGCGGCGGCGGTTCCGACGACGCCGAGGACGTACGCGCCGAGCAGGAGCACGCCGAGTAGCTGGTCCACAGCCGTCGTACAATAGCCGGCGTGCTCGAGGCAGAGGTCACGCAGGCTGGGGCGGCGGACGGCTAGTGCCGCGCGCCTGCGTGATCGTCCTCGACGCCGTCGGCGCCGGAGAGCTTCCTGACGCTGCCGACTACGGAGACGTAGGCTCGAACACCCTGGGCAACCTGGCGCGGGCGGTGGGCGGCCTCGACCTGCCCAACCTGGAGGCGCTCGGGCTGGGCAACGTCCTCCCGCTCGAGGGCTGCCCGCCGCAGCCGGGCGCGCCCGCGGTCGCGGGCCGCCTGCTCGAGCGCTCCAAGGGCAAGGACACGACGACCGGCCACTGGGAGCTGATGGGGATCATCACGCCGACGGCGTTCCCCACGTACCCGCACGGGTTCCCGGACGAGGTCATCGACCCGTTCATGAACCGCACGGGGCGCGGGGTGCTCGGCAACAAGCCCGCCTCCGGAACCGAGATCATCCAGGAGCTCGGGGAGGAGCACCAGCGCACGGGCAAGTGGATCGTGTACACGTCCGCGGACTCGGTCTTCCAGATCGCGGCGCACGAGGAGACGATCCCGCTCGAGGAGCTGTACGACGCCTGCCGCGTCGCCCGCGAGATCCTCACCGGCCGCCACGCCGTCGGCCGGGTCATCGCCCGTCCCTTCGTCGGCGAGCCCGGCAACTACACGCGCACGCCGAACCGGCACGACTTCTCGCTTGAACCGCCGCGCCCGAACTACCTCTCGACCGTCCGCGACGCCGGCCGGACCGTCTACGGCGTCGGGAAGATCTCCGACATCTTCGCCGGGTGCGACGTGGACGAGTCGCGGCCCACGAGGTCGAACGTGGAGGGCATCACGACGACCGTCGAGCTCCTGCAGGAGATCGAGGACGGATTCGTGTTCGTGAACCTCGTGGAGACGGACATGCTCTGGGGCCACCGCAACGACCCGGAGAACTTCCACCGCTGCCTGCAGGACTTCGACCGGCGGCTGCCGGACATCCTGGAGGCGCTCCGCCCCGGCGACCTGCTCGTCCTCACCTCGGACCACGGCTGCGACCCCACGACGCCGTCCACCGACCACTCGCGCGAGCACGCGCTCCTGCTCGCCTACGCGGCCGGGCGGAACGCCGCCGGGCGGATACACGAGGACGGGGAGTTCGCGGACGTCGGCGCGACGGTGAACGCGTGGCTGGGCGGGAAGGCTCCTGGCAAGCGGCTCCCCGGCCGCGTGCTCGAGCTCTGACCTTGGCCCGCCGAGGCCGATGATCGGCCTCGGCGGCGTCATCGTGGCGATCCTCGTCGGCCCCACCGGCGGCTGACCGATGTCCTCCCGCGCCGGGCCGAGTAGCCTGCGCGTCGAGATGGCGGGAGGAGACGGATGATCCGCCCTGCCGAGCTGATCGAGCGCAAGCGGAACGGCGAGGAGCACACGCCCGAGGAGATCGCCGGGCTCGTGCTCGCGTACGCGCGCGGCGAGGTGCCCGACTACCAGATGGCCGCCTGGTGCATGGCCGTGTACTTCCGGGGGCTGAGCGGGCGGGAGACGTACGCGCTCACGGACGCGATGATCCGCTCGGGCGAGACGCTCGAGCTGGGCCGGGCGCTCGGGCGGCGGGTCGTGGACAAGCACTCGACCGGCGGCGTGGGGGACAAGACGTCGCTCGCCGTCGGCCCGATCATCGCGGCCTGCGGGGTTCCGTTCGGGAAGATGTCCGGCCGCGGGCTCGGGCACACGGGCGGCACGCTCGACAAGCTGGAGGCGATCCCGGGCTTCCGCGTCGAGCTGACGATCGACGAGTTCGTGGCGCAGGTGCGGGAGGTCGGGCTGGCCATCGTGGGGCAGACGGCCGACCTCGTGCCCGCGGACAAGAAGCTGTACGGGCTCCGGGACGTGACTGCGACCGTGGACATCGTCCCACTGATCGCCTCCTCGATCATGTCCAAGAAGCTGGCGGCCGGGGCGGACGCGATCGTCCTGGACGTGAAGGTGGGGGACGGCGCGTTCATGAAGACGATCGAGGACGCGCGCATCCTCGCGGAGCAGATGGTGGACCTCGGGCGCCGCGCCGGTCGCGAGGTCGTCTGCCTGCTCACCGACATGGAGCAGCCGCTCGGGCGCGCGGTCGGGAACGCGCTCGAGGTGCGGGAGGCGGTGGAGACCGTGCGCGGCGCGGGTCCGCCCGACTTCACGGAGCTCGTGCTCGACGCGTGCGCGCGCCTGCTCGCCCTCTCCGACCTGGGCGTCGACCTGGAGGAGGGGAGGAGGCGGGCCGAGGCGGCGGTCGCGGACGGCTCCGCGCTCGCCGCCTACGAGCGCTGGATCCGCGCCCAGGGCGGCGACCCCGATCTCGCGGCGCTGCCGACGGCCCCGGTCGTCCGCGAGGTCCTCGCCCCGCAGGCGGGCGCCGTGCGCCGGCTGGGGGCGCACGCGGTCGGGATCGCCGCCCTCGAGCTGGGAGCGGGGCGCCGGACGAAGGACGAGCCGATCGACCACGCGGTCGGGGTCGTGTGCCGCGTCAAGCGCGGCGAGGAGGTGGCAGCGGGGGATGTGCTCGCCGAGGTGCACGCGCGCGACGGGGAGTCCGCGGAGCGCGGCGCCGAAGCCGTGCTCGCCGCGTACGAGCTCGCCGACGAGCCGCCGCGCTCGCACTCCATCCTCCTCGACGTCGTCCTCTAGCCAGCGCGCGTGCCGGAGCTCCCCGAGGTCGAGACCGTCCGCGCCCAGCTCGCCCCGCGCCTGCGCGGGCGCACGCTCGCGCGCGTGGAGATCCTCGACCCGCGCCTGACGCGGCCGCTCGACCTGTTCGAGGTCGCCGAGGAGCTCGAGGGTGCGCGGGTCGCGGAGGTGGAGCGGCGCGGCAAGTACCTCGTCCTGCGGCTCGAGAACGGCCTCGCGCTGCTCGTGCACCTGCGCATGACGGGCGGCTTCACGTTCCGGCCCGTCACGCACGAGCGGGCCGTCCTCGAGCTCGACGACGGCACGCGCGTCGCCTACCGCGACGTGCGCCGCTTCGGCACCTGGCTGGTGCTCGAGGACGCCGAGCTCGAGCCCTACCTCGCGCGCAAGAACGGGCCGGAGCCGCTCGGGCCGCGCTTCACCGCCGCCTGGCTGCACGGGCAGCTCGCGCGCCGGCGGGCGCCGCTCAAGGCGGTGCTGCTCGACCAGCGCGTCGTCGCCGGGCTCGGGAACATCTACGCGGACGAGGCGCTCTGGCGTGCCCGGCTGCATCCGCTCCGCCCGGCCGGGAGCGTGACGCCGGAGGAGGCACGCCGGCTCGTGCGCGCGATCAGGGCGGCGCTGCGGGCGGGCATCGCGCGGCAGGGCTCGACGCTGCGCGACTACGCGGCCCCGGATGGCAGCACCGGCTCCATGCAACGCGAGTTCCGCGTCTACGGCAGGGAGGGCGAGCGCTGCGACCGCTGCCGGACGCCGATCGCGAAGACGCGCGCGGGCGGCCGCGGCACGTGGTACTGCCCGCGCTGCCAGCTCTAGGAATCGTTCCAGAGAGGTGTTCGTCGAGAGGCGGATGCCGGGGGGGGCGTGGGGACGCAGGGAGCGCCCGGATGACGCCGATCCGGTGCGACCGAGGACGCGGCCTCGCGCTCTCCAGCGCCGCGTGTCGATCTGGCGGCTCATTCCCAAGCGTCTCTCGCGCAGGCCGTTCGGCCCGCGCTGTCGTGTCGTGGGTCATGTCCCGGGGCCTGTTCCAGACGACCCGGTTTCCCCGTGCTGTGCGCACGTGCCGCGCTCCGCCCCCGACCCCGCAGGACATGTCCTGGGGACAGACCCCGGGACACGGGACGGGTGGACGTGGCCGACAGGGTCATGTCCTGGGGACAGACCCCGGGACACGGGACGGGTGGACGTGGCCGGCGGGGCCGCGCTCTAGACTCAGCGCGTGGCCCGCAGCACCACGACCGAGGCGGTCGTCCTGCGCTCGTTCCGTTTCGGCGAGGCGGACCGCGTGCTCCACGTGTACACCCTCGACCGCGGGCGCGTGGGCGCGATCGCGAAGGGCGTGCGCAAGACGAAGTCCCGCTTCGGGGCGCGCCTGGAGCCCTTCTCGCACGTCGAGCTCGTCCTCCACCAGGGCTCGGGCGAGCTGCGGACGGTGACCGGCGCCTCGCTCCTCGACGCGCACCGGCCGGCGCGCGAGGACCCCTACCGGCTCTCCGTCGGGCTCGTGGGCGCGGAGGCGATGCTGAAACTCTTCGTGGAGGAGGAGCGGAACGAGCGCGCGTTCGAAGCGCTGACCCGCTTCCTCTCCGCCCTCGACGCGGTCCCCTCCGGACTGCGGGGGCGGGCGGCGCTCGACCCCCTCGCGCTTGCCTTCCAGCTCAAGCTGCTCTGGCTCTCCGGCTACGTGCCGCACGTGGAGGCATGCGTGGAGTGCGGTGAGACGGACGGGCTCGTCGGCTACCTGCCTCGCGCCGGCGGGGCCGTCTGCGGGGCGTGCGCCCCGCCCGAGACGGTCGCCCTCAGTCCGGAGGGCTTCCGCGCCCTGGCCGGCCTCCTGCGCAGCCCGCTCGCCGCCGCGCACGCCCTCGGGCTGGGCGAGCGGGCAGTGCGCGACGCGCTCGCGGTCGTCGTCGCCGCGTACGAGTTCCACGGCGGCTTCCACCTGCGCACGCTCTCCGCGTAGCGGCGTCCGGGAACCCGCGAGGCGCGAGCACGGTAGAGAAGAAGCGTCGCGCGTTCCCAGGGCCTGGACGAAGCGGGCCGAGGTCGGCTGGCGGAACGTCGACGCTGGCTCGAGCCTGCGCCTCGAGACCCGCCCCGACTCGAGCTCGGGTCGTGGGGCTGGAACCCGTATGCAGGCGGGTTCCAGCCCCGCCCACGAGCGTCCTGCGTCGCGCTTACGTTCACCGTCGGCGGGCGCAGCGCGACGTTCCCTTCGGCCTCGGCACGCGCTGCCCGTAGCCTTTCGCCCGATGCGGGCGATCGTGTACTCGGAGGCGGGCGGCTCGGAGGTCCTCCGGCTCGTGGAGCGACCGGAACCGGAGCCGGGGCCGGGTGAGGTGCGCGTGCGCATCCACGTCTCGGGCGTCAACCCGACCGATTGGAAGGCGCGCCGGCGCGGCCCCGCATGGCAGTCGCCCGAGGCGCGCGAGGTGGTACCCAACCAGGACGGTGCCGGCGTGGTGGACGCCGTCGGCGAGGGAGTGGATCCCGGGCGCATCGGCGAGCGCGTGTGGGTGTGGGAGGCCGCTTGGCAGCGGGCGCACGGGACCGCCCAGGAGCTCGTCTGCCTGCCCTCCCGCCAGGCGGTACGCCTGCCCGACGAGGCGTCGTTCGAGCTCGGCGCCTCCCTCGGCATCCCCGCGCTGACCGCGCACCGCTGCCTCACCGTCCACGAGGGCGGGCCGTCCGCGTTGACGCCGGGCGCGCTCGCCGGGACGACCGTGCTCGTCGCCGGCGGCGCGGGCGCGGTCGGGCACGCCGCGATCCAGCTCGCCCGCTGGGCCGGAGCCCACGTGCTCGCGACGGTCAGCAGCGACGAGAAGGCGCGGCTGGCACGCGCGGCCGGAGCCGAGCACGTCGTGCGCTACCGCTCGGAGGACGCCGCCCAGCAGGTCCTCGCGCGCGCTCCCGGCGGCGTGAACGTGGTCGTCGAGGTCGCGCCCGCGGCCAACGCCGCGCTCGATGCGGCCGTGGTCGCGCCGTGCGCCACGGTCGCCGTGTACGCGGTCGACGGTGGCGCGGAGCTGCCGATCTCGTGGTCGCTCATGCAGCGAAACGTCGCCTACCGCTTCGTGCTCGTGTACACGGTGCCGGCCGAGGCCAAGGACCGCGCGGTCGCCGACGTCTCCGCTGCGGTCGCCGACGGTGCGCTGGCGGTGGGGGAGGAAGCCGGGCTGCCGCTCCACCGCTACCCGCTCGAGCGGACGGGCGATGCCCACGACGCGGTCGAGGCGGGCGCGGTGGGCAAGGTCGTGATCGACCTCACCCGGTAGCGCGGGCGTCAGTCGGGCTTCGGCGTGCGCCAGTCCGCGGCGAGCCGGTCCTGGATCGCGGCGCGCGCCCCGGAGATCGGGATCCGCTCCTGGGCGAGGGAGTCGCGGTCGCGAATCGTGACCGTGTCGTCCTCGAGCGTCTGCTCGTCGATCGTGAGCGCCCACGGGGTGCCGATCTCGTCCTGGCGGCGGTAGCGGCGGCCGATCTGGCCCGAGTCGTCGTACTCCGCGACGACGGTGCGGCGCAGCTCCTCGTACAGCGCGCGCGCCTTGCCAGCGATGTCGGCGTTGCGCGGGATGAGCGGGAGCACGGCGACCGTGACGGGGGCGATGCGGGGGTGAAGGCGGAGGACCGTGCGTGGCCGGTCGGCCACCACCTCCTCGTCGTAGGCGTCGACCATGAACGCGAGCATGGAGCGGTTGACGCCCGCGGCGGGCTCGATCACGTGCGGGATGTAGCGTTCGCCCGACTCGGTGTCCACCCACTCGAGCCGCGTGCCGGAGGCCTCGGAGTGCGCGCGCAGGTCGTAGTCGCCGCGGTTTGCGATCCCCTCGAGCTCCGACCAGCCGATGGGGAAAAGGTACTCGATGTCGCTCGTGGCGCTCGAGTAGTGGGAGAGCTCGTCTGGCTCGTGCGGGCGCACGCGCAGGCGGCTCTCGCGGAGGCCGAGGCGGACGTACCAGCGCAGGCGCTCCTCCACCCAGTAGCGGAACCACTGCTCGGCCTCCGCCGGGGGGACGAAGAACTCCATCTCCATCTGCTCGAACTCGAGCGTGCGGAAGATGAAGTTGCCGGGCGTGATCTCGTTCCGGAACGCCTTCCCGATCTGCGCGATCCCGAAGGGCGGCTTGCGCCGCGCGAGCTGTGCGACGTTCTTGAAGTTGACGAAGATGCCCTGGGCGGTTTCCGGCCGCAGGTAGGCGTCCAGCCCGGTCTCCTCGACCGCGCCGATGCGCGTCTTGAACATGAGGTTGAACTGGCGCGGCTCGGTGAGGTCGCACTCGGGCGTCTCCCCGGGATGCTTGCTCGGCTTGCGCCCGCACTGGGACTGGTCGAGCTGGTCGGCGCGGAAGCGCAGCTTGCACGTCCGGCAGTCCACGAGCGGGTCGGTGAAGCCCTGGACGTGGCCCGAGACCTCCCACACGCGCGGGTGCAGGATGATCGAGGAGTCGAGGGCCACGATGTCGTCCCGCTCGCGCACCATCGCCTCCAGCCAGCGGGCCTTCACGTTCTCCTTGAGCAGCACGCCGTAGTGTCCGTAGTCGTACGCCGACCCGAGGCCGCCGTAGATCTCCGAGGACGGGAACACGAAGCCGCGCCGCCGTGCGAGCGAGACGATCTTCTCCATGGTCACCGCCTCCGGCATCCGCGAGACGTTACCGGGGCCGCTTAACAATCGGTGTCTGACACCGACTGTTAAGAACGCAACACGGAATCGCCAGGAACCCGGGCTTTCCTCTCGGAGTGCCCGCGACGGGTGTCAGACACCGGTGTAGCCTGCCGCCACCGATGGCGAGCGGGGAGCCTCAGCGAGAGCCGGTCGAGCTGCACATCGTCTCCGACTCGACGGGGGAGACCGCGGCGCGGCTCGTGCTCGCCCTCGAGGCGCAGTTCCCCGACCAGCCGTTCGTCGAGGTCCGGCACCCGCGCGTGGAGGACGTCGAGGATCTGCACATCGCCGTCCAGCAGGCGCGCGGGCGGCCTGCCGTCATGGTGTACACGCTTGTGGAGCCGGAGCTGCGGGACGCGATGCGGCAGCTCTGCCGGCGCGCGCGCGTCCACTACTGCGACCTGCTCGGGCACCCGATCGACTCCATCTCCCGCGTCGCCGGCGTGGCCGCCCGCATGCAGCCGGGCGCGCGCGCCCCGCTCGACGCCACCTACTTCAAGCGGATCGAGGCGATCGAGTTCGCCGTCAAGTACGACGACGGCGTCGGCCGGGGGCTGGACGAGGCGGACATCGTCCTCGTCGGCGTCTCCCGCACCTCGAAGACGCCGCTCTCCATCTACCTCGGCTACCTCGGGCACAAGGCCGCGAACGTCCCGGTCGTGCGCGGGATCGAGGTTCCGCCGGAGCTGTTCGAGATCGACCCCGCGAAGATCGTCGGGCTCACCATCGCTCCGGACCGGCTCCTCGACATCCGCTCCGCCCGCGTTCTGAGCATGGGCGCGCCGCGCCGGCGCTACGCGGAGCTGGAGGAGATCTACGCCGAGCTCGAGGAGGCGGCCGCGCTGCACCGCCGACTCGGCTGCCCGGTCCTGGATGTCTCCGAGCTCTCGGTGGAGGAGACGGCGGCGCGCATCATCCGGCTCGTCGAGCGGCGAAAGAGGAAAGCGGCCGCCTCGTGACCAGCCCCTACGGCGCTCCCGGGGAGCCGCCGCTCCGGCGCCCGTGGCGACCGCCCCCCGGCGGCCGCGGCGACCTGCGCGAGAAGGGCTGGGCGCCGCCGGGGCGCTTCCTCCTCTGGTGGGTGCTGCTCGTGCTCGGCGACCTCGTCTTCTACGTCCTCCTGACCCCCGTCTGGCTCGGGCTGCGCGCGGCCGCGTGGGCGGCCGAGCTCAGGGCGCGGGCTCGACGCTCCTGAGGGGTCGGAGCAGGCGCGCGGCGAGCGGGGTCTCGCCCTCCCGCTCCACGCGGTACGCGCACGCGCCCGGCCGCGAGGCGACGACGTTCCGCAGCTCGCCGCCGGCGAAGTGCAGGGCGGCGAAGTCGTCGGCCGCATAGCCCGCGGGAAAGCCGTCCGCGACGAGCCGCCGGTACACGGGCCGGCGGCGCTCCTCGCCGTCGTAGTGCGGGCAGAAGCTGCCGGCGAGGAGCCCGAGCCCGTCCGCGAGCGGCGCCAGCTCCGGGCCGAAGGAGTCGGTCACCGAGCACTCGAACCAGCAGTTCGCGCCGGCGCTCGGGCCGCCGAGGACGGCGCCCCGCTCCCACGCGGCGCGCAGCGCCTCGTCCACGCCGTGCAGCCGCCAGAGCGCGAGCGCGTTCGCCGTGTTCCCGCCCGAGACGTAGATCACGTCCTGGTCGGCGAGGCACTCGGCCGGGCGCTCCGGCACCCCGAAGAGCCGGAGCACGCTCGGCTCGCAGTTCCGCGCCGAGAAGGCCTCGAAGAAGGCGGCGACGACGCGGTCGGCGTCGCCGGCGGGCGTGGGGAGGAAGCACACGCGCGGCCGCGGCGCGGGGCTGAGCGAGAGCAGGAAGTCGTCGAGCAGGGAGCGCGGCTCGGCCAGGAACCCGCCTCCACCCATCGCGACCACGTGCCCGGGCACCCGGCGAGTGTAGATTCCTCCCGCTAATGCGCTACGTCTACGACTTCGACGAGGACTCGGGCGGCGGTCGCGAGCTGCTCGGCGGCAAGGGGATCGGGCTCGCCGAGATGACGCAGCTCGGGATCCCCGTCCCCGCCGGCTTCACGATCACGACGGACGCCTGCCGCGCCTACCTGGCCGCGGGCGGTCGCGTGCCCGAGGGCCTCGACGAGGAGGTGGACGAGCACCTCGCCCGGCTCGAGGAGAGGACGGGCAAGCGCTTCGGCGACGAGCGCGACCCGCTGCTCGTGTCCGTGCGCAGCGGCGCCGCGATCTCGATGCCGGGGATGATGGACACGATCCTCAACCTCGGCCTGAGCGACGTGGCGGTCGAAGGCCTCGCTGCCTCCACCGGCAACCCGCGCTTCGCGTACGACTCCTACCGCCGCCTCGTCCAGATGTACGGCGACGTGGTGGACGGCGTGGACGGGCACCGCTTCGAGCAGGCGCTCACCGACCTGAAGGCCGCGCGCGGCGTCGCGCAGGACGTGGACCTCTCCGCCGACGACCTGCGCGAGCTCGTGGCCACCTTCAAGGAGATCTACGAGGAGGGGACGGGCCGGCCCTTCCCGCAGGACGCGCGCGAGCAGCTGCGCCGCGCCTACCGCGCCGTCTTCGACTCCTGGAACGCGCCTCGCGCCCAGGTGTACCGGCGGACGTACGACATCCCCGACGACCTCGGCACCGCGGTGAACGTCGTGCAGATGGTCTTCGGCAACCGCGGCGAGACCTCGGGCACGGGCGTGTGCTTCACGCGCGACCCCGCGACCGGCGAGAAGCGCATCTTCGGCGAGTTCCTGCCGAACGCGCAGGGCGAGGACGTGGTCGCCGGGATCCGCACGCCGGAGCCGATCGAGCGCATGCGCGAGCGCATGCCCGAGGCCTACGCGCAGCTCGTGGAGACGCTCGAGCGCCTGGAGGCGCACTACCGCGAGATGCAGGACGTCGAGTTCACGGTCGAGGAGGGACGGCTGTACCTGCTCCAGACCCGCACCGGCAAGCGGACGGCGCGGGCCGCGCTGCGCATCGCCGTGGACATGGTGGACGAGGGCCTGATCTCCAGGGAGGAGGCGGTCGCGCGCATCGATCCGGGCCAGCTCGACCAGCTCCTGCACCCGATGATCGACCCGAGCGCGCACGTGGAGGTGGCCGCGCGCGGCCTGAACGCGTCCCCCGGCGCGGCGTCGGGGGCGATCGTGCTGGACGCGGACACCGCCGAGGAGCGCGGCAAGGCGGGCGAGGACGTCATCCTCGTGCGCTGGGAGACGACGCCCGACGACATCCACGGCCTCATCCACGCCAAGGGCGTCCTCACCGCGCACGGCGGCATGACCTCGCACGCGGCCGTCGTCGCGCGCGGGATGGGCAAGCCCTGCGTGGCGGGCTGCGAGGCGCTCGCGATCGACGTGGCGGCGGGCATCGTGCGGATCGGCGAGCAGGAGCTCCGTGCCGGCGACGTGATCACGATCGACGGCGGCGCGGGGACGGTGATGGTCGGCCCGGTGCCGCTCGTGCCACCGGCGATCGACGAGAACTTCGGCACCGTCCTCGAATGGGCGGACGAGCTCCGGCGCCTGCGCGTGCGCGCGAACGCGGACACGCCGGAGGACGCGGCCAAGGCGCGCGAGTTCGGGGCCGAGGGCATCGGCCTCTGCCGCACCGAGCACATGTTCATGGCCGAGGACCGGCTGCCCGTCGTCCGCGAGATGATCATGGCCCGCGACGAGGAGGAGCGGCGGGCCGCCCTCGACCGGCTGCTACCGCTCCAGCAGGGCGACTTCGAGGGCATCTTCGAGGCGATGGCGGGCCTCCCGGTGACGATCCGCCTGCTCGACCCGCCGCTGCACGAGTTCCTCCCGCCGCTCGAGGAGGCCACCTCGGAGGCGATGCGGGAGCGGATCCGGCAGCTGCACGAGGCGAACCCCATGCTGGGGACGCGTGGCTGCCGGCTCGGGCTCCAGTACCCGGAGATCTACGAGACGCAGGTGCGGGCGATCGTGCGGGCGGCGCGTGCCGTCGCCGAGCGCACGGGGCACGCGCCGCTGGTCGAGATCATGCACCCTCTCGTCGGCTTTCGCGAGGAGCTGCGCCGGCTGCGCGAGCTGACCGAGCGCGTGGCCGCCGAGGAGCCGTCCGTCGAGTACCTGTGCGGGACGATGATCGAGCTGCCGCGCGCGGCGCTGCGCGCGGACGAGATCGCGCAGGAGGCCGACTTCTTCTCCTTCGGCACCAACGACCTCACCCAGACGACGCTCGGCTTCTCCCGCGACGACGCCGAGGGCAAGTTTCTCACCTACTACCTCGAGCACGGGCTGCTCGAGCAGAACCCGTTCGAGGTGCTCGACCGCGACGGCGTCGGCGATCTCATGCGCATCGGCGTCGAGCGCGGGCGGGGGGCGAAGCCCGGCCTCAAGGTCGGCATCTGCGGCGAGCACGGCGGCGAGCCGCGCTCGGTCGCGTTCTGCCACGAGCTCGGGCTCGACTACGTCTCCTGCTCGCCGTACCGCGTGCCGGTCGCGCGGCTCGCGGCGGCGCAGGCGGCGCTCGCCGAGGCGGGCGTCACCGCCGTCGCCGTCGGCGGCTGACGCCTGCGTGGACCGCCGGCTGCGCGCGCTGCTGGCCGAGGTCGGCCTCGACCCGGACGCCTTCGGCGACCCGGCCGCGGCCTTCGCCCGCCTGCATGCGCGCTTCGGCCGGCGCGCGACGCTCGTCGACCGATACGCGCTCGAGGCGGCCGCACGCGGGACCGACCCGGATGCCCTCGACCGCGAGACGCGCGCACGCCTGGCGCGGGAGGTCATCCCGCAACAGCTTCCGGGCTGGGAGGTCGTCGAGGCTGCGGGGCGGACGGCCCCGGACGCGATCGCCATCGTGCCCTACCGCGAGGAGTGGGCGAGCGGCTTCGCGGAGTGGCGCGGCCGCCTCCAGGCCGCGCTCGGAGCGACCGCCGTGCGCGTCGAGCACGTCGGCTCGACGGCCGTGCCGGGCCTGCCCGCGAAGCCGGTGCTCGACGTCCAGGTCTCGGTCGGCGACCTCGAGGACGAGGCGTCGTACGTGCCCGCGATCGAGGAGCTCGGCGTGGCGCTGCGCTCGCGCGACGCGGAGCACCGTTACTTCCGGCCGGCCGGCGACCGGCCTCGCGACGTGCAGATCCACGTCTGCGCTTCCGCAAGCGCGTGGGAGCGCGAGCACCTGCTCTTCCGCGACTTCCTGCGCGCGGACCCGGCGGCTCGAGCGGCGTACGCGCGCCTGAAGCTCCAGCTCGCCGGGCGCTACCGGGACGACCGGCTCGCCTACAACGAGGCGAAGCCCGGCTTCGTCCTCGACCGGCTCGAGGAGGCGCGCGCCTGGGCCGAGCGGATCGGCTGGACCGTGGGCTAGGCGACCTGCGCGGCCGCGACCGCGACGCTGAGGACGCCGACCCCTGCCACCGCGAGCGTCCCCAGCGCCGGCGTCCTGCGCAAGGTGAGGAAGGCGAGCGCCGCGAGCGCGCCGCCGATCCCGCCGCCGACGTGCCCGCCGATGGACACGCCCGGGATGGCGAACGTGAGCAGGAGGTTGAGCACGACGAGGCCCATCGCCTGCCCGCCGAAGACCCAGATGCGGCGCCACTCCAGGATCAGGGCGGCGCCCATGATCCCCCAGATCGCCCCGGACGCGCCGACGGTCAGCGCGCTCGGCGACCACACGAGCGCCCCGGCGGACCCGGCGAGACCCGAGACGAGGTAGACGAGCGCGTAGCGCGCGTGCCCGAAGTACTCCTCGAGCGCAGGCCCGATGAACCAGAGGACGAGCATGTTCATGCCCAGGTGCAGCGGGCCGTAGTGGAGGAAGGTCGCGGTCACGAGCCGCCACCATTCGCCCTCCGCCACGCCCACGAGCTGGCCGGAGGAGTCGATCGCCCGCGAGACGAGCACGCCGTGCTCGTAGATCCAGCCCGAGTCCGCGTTCGCCCCCGCGCCCATGAGCAGCTGGAGGAGGTAGATGCCGACGTTGATCCCGATCAGGGCCTGGGTGACGAAGGGGCCGCGCGCGGAGAGCGCGGTGGACGCGCGGCGGGCCGCACGGCGGGGCGCGACCGCCTTGCCCCCCGCGCCCGCATGCTCGGGGCAGCGGATGCCGACCGGCCCGAACACCATGCAGTCCGGGCAGATGCCGCGCCCGCAGTCCGAGCACGAGACGTACGTCTCGCGGTCGGGATGCCGGTAGCAGCGAAGCGGCTCGGCCACGCTCAGCTCTCGCCGGAGCCGCGTCCTCGGGGCGAGCGGGTGGCGTACGGGGCGCGCGGCATTCCGGGCTAGCGTACAGCGGTGCGCGTCCACGTCGCGTTTACTCCCGACGAGGCCGGGGAGGCCCCGACCGGACTCGTCATCGACGTCATCCGCGCGACGTCGACGATCTGCCAGGCGCTCGCGTCCGGCTACTCGAGGGTCTTCTGCACGGCAGAGGTGGAGGAAGCGACACGCCTGCGCGACGCGCTCGGCGAGGGCGTCCTCGGCGGGGAGCGCAACGCGGTTCGCATCCCCGGGTTCGACCTCGGCAACTCCCCCAGGGAGTACCTCGAGCCGGCGGGCGCGACGCTGATCCTCTCCACGACGAACGGGACGCGCGCCGTCCTCGCCGCGGCTGAGCGGTGTGAGCGCGTGCTGATCGCATCGCTGCTGAACCTCTCCGCGGTCGTCGACGCGGCGCGCGAGCCGGGCCAGGACGTGCTCGTCCTGTGCGCGGGCGTGCAGGGGACGATGAACCTCGACGACACGTTCGTCGCCGGCCGGATCGTCGAGCTCCTCGGCTTCGAGCGGACTGACGCGGCGGAGGCCGCCGCGCGGCTCGTCGCGACCTGGAGCGGGGCGGAGGAGGCGTTCCGCGCGTCGAAGAGCGGCCGGAACCTGCTCGCGAACGCGCCCGACCTCGAGGAGGACCTCGCCTTCTGTGCCCGCGAGAGCGTGCTCGACGTCGTCCCCCGCCTCCTCGGCGTGCGCGACGGCGCTGCGGAGATCGGCCTCTGAGCCCCTCGCGCCCGGCCCGGCCTACTGCGCGGGCTCGGGCGTGATGATCCCGAAGACCGCCCCCTGCGGATCGCGGAGGGCGGCGATCCGGCCGACGTTCGGCACGTCCATGGGCGCCACGAGCGCGGAGCCGCCGAGGGCCGTCGCCTCGGCCGCGGTCGCGTCCGTGTCCTCGACCGCGACGTATGGCTGCCACAGCGGCGGCAGCGACTCGTCGGGCAGGGCCATCAACCCAGCCACCCGAATCTCTCCCTGCTGGAAGATCCGGTATCCGCCGTACTCGGGCCCCGGGTCGCTCGTCGTCCAGCCGAAGACGTCCTCGTAGAAGCGCTGCGCCCCGTCCACGTCCGTCGTGCCGAGCTCGTCCCACACGAAGACGCCCTCGGCGACGGGGCTCTCGCCCTCCGGCTGGTAGAGGCCGACGAAGGCGCCCTGCGGGTCGCCGACGATCGCCATGCGTCCGACCTCGCTCATCTCGAACGGGCCGGCCGCGAGCTTGCCGCCTGCGCCCTTCGCCTTCTCGATCGTCAGGTCCAGGTCCTCGACGCGAACGTGGCCGAGCCAGTGCGGCGGCGGCGCTCCCTCGAGTGCCGTGCCGAAGCCGCCGTGGCCCCGACCACCCGACGAGATCATCGGGTACGCGACCTCACCCGGCGTGAAGACCTCCGTGTCCCATCCGAAGAGCCGCGTGTAGAACCTCTGCGCCTGCCCGGGGTCGGACGAGACCTGCTCGTGCCAGACGAACCGGCCGATCGTCGTCTCCGTGCCCACGCTCCACCTCCTGGTCGCTCCGCTGTCGGATGCAGAGACTCCGAGGAGAGCCGGGAGTCATCGCTCGCGCAGCCGTAGACTCGGCCGCGTGATCGTGAACCGCGACCCGAAGGTGCGCGGGCCGTACACGGCGTTCGCCGAGGTGGCGGGCTCGTACGCCCGCGCGCGGCCCGGCTACCCGGAGGAGGCCGTGCGCTGGCTCGCTGGCGACGAGCCGCGCGACGTCCTCGACCTCGGCGCCGGTACCGGCAAGCTGACGCGCTCGCTCGTGGCGCTCGGCCACCGGGTGACCGCGGTCGAGCCGCTCGTGGAGATGCTCGACCTGCTGCCCGAGGCGGCGCCGGGCGCCTTCGCCGTGCTCGGCAGCGCGGAGGTGATCCCGCTGCCCGACGCGTGCATGGACGTCGTGACGTGCGCGCAGTCGTTCCACTGGTTCGACCACGCGCGCGCGCTCCCGGAGATCGCGCGCGTGCTGCGTCCGGACGGCCGCCTCGCCCTCGTGTGGAACTCGCGCGACGACCGCGACCCGTGGATGGCGCGGCTGAGCGCGATCATCGGGAACGAGACGGTGGAGGAGACGGACGTCTTCCCGGTCCTCGAGGCGAGCGGCCTCTTCGGGCCGGTGGAGACTGCCGAGTTCGCGCACGAGCAGACGCTCGACCGAGCCGGGCTCCTCGACCTCGTGCTCTCGCGCAGCTACTGCGCCAAGCTGCCGCCGGGCGAGCGCGAGCCGATCCTGGACGCCGTCTCTGCGCTGTACGAGGAGACCGCCGGCCCGAACGGCGTCCGGCTGCCGTACGTGACCGAGTGCTTTCGGACGACCGTGAAAGGAGCGCGCTGATGTTGGAACGTCTTCCCCGGTGTCTCCTCCGGCTCGAGGGGCTCGCGGTACTCGTCGCCGCGCTCGTCCTCTACTTCGAGCTCGGCTACGGCTGGGCGCTCCTCGCCGTCCTCTTCCTCGCCCCCGACCTGGCCATGCTCGGGTACGTCGCCGGCTCGGAGGCGGGCACGCTCGCGTACGACGTCGCGCACACGTACGCGCTGCCGCTCGCCCTGGCCGCGCTCGGCGCGCTCGCCGGGTGGGAGGTCGCCGTCCAGCTCGCGCTCGTGTGGGGTGCCCACATCGGGATGGATCGCCTGCTCGGCTACGGGCTCAAGTACCGCACGGGCTTCAGGGACACGCACCTGCAGCGCGTCTAGCGCTCTGCTCGGCTCCAGATCCTGTGCAGTGAGCCCGCGAGCCGCTCCGGCTCGGTTCGGTGCGGCGGATCGAAGTGGTGACGGTCCTCGAACACCTCGAGCTGGAAGTCCGGGAAGACGCGGGCGAGGCGCTTCGCGAGCTCGCCGTACTCGTCCGGGTTGCTGAGCCCACCGAGGGCGAAGTAGACAGGCTGCGAGAAGCGGCGGAGCGCGTCCCGGTCGAGATCGTACGTCCGGAAGCTGAGCATCAACGCGCGCAGACCCGCCGGGCGCTTCGCCATCCAGGGCGGCGGGTCCCCTGGCGGTGGCGAGGACGGCCCGCTGACCGCGGTACCCACGCGGAAGAAGCCGTCCATGAACTGCTCGGGCGGGAGGTCGAGCAGCGCCTCGTAGGCCTCCGATACCGCGAGCTCCGCGGGGCTGCGGTCCCAGTTACCGGCCCAGGCCGGCTCGATGAGGGCGAGGCTTCCCAGCCGGTCCGGGTGTCGTGCGGCGAACGCAAGCGCGGCAGCACCTCCGCCCGAGTAGCCGACGAGGTGAAAGCACTCCCACTTCCGCGCGTCCACCTCGCGCAGGACACCCTCGATCTCGTGGTCGAGCGTGTACCCGGCCGGAGGCTGGTCCGCGGCGTAGACGTCGAGGTCCTTGGCAACCGCCTCGACGTCCTCGTCGAGGGCCGCGAGCAGCGGGCCGTAGGCGAGCTCCGCAGGCAGCACGCCTCCCGGCAGCAGAAGCGCGCGAAGGGGCATACCGCATTACACCATCGCGTCGAGGCGCCTACGGACGACGGCCCGGCGGCCGGCGTCGCGCACGTGCTCGAAGCCCGCGGCCTCGAACATGGGCGCGTAGCCCGTGTACGCGTCGATGTCCATGTGCCCGGGCTGCACCGGGTAAGCCTCGAGCAGCGGCGCGCCGCGGGCGGCGGCGGTGGCGAGCGCGGCGGCGAGGAGGGCGGCCGCGACGCCCTGTCGCTTGGCGGTGGGATGGACGTAGAAGCAGACGAGCGACCAGACGTCCTCGTCGTCCACGCGGCGCAGCCGCGGCGAGGCCTCCAGCCGTGCGAACGCCTCGCGCGGGCCGAGCCGGCACCAGCCTGCCGGCCGGCCCTCGAGGTAGGCGAGGAGCCCCGGGACGCTGCCCGAGCGCACCTCCTCCTCGAGCCGGGCCCGGTTGCCCGCGCCCTCGCCGTCCCAGTACGCGCGCCCGCGCAGGTGCCAGAACTGGCACCAGCAGCGGCTCGTCTGCGGAACCCCGCCGCGCGGGCCGCGGCGCTCGAACAGCTCCGCCACGTCGGGCCAGCGCTCGGGCGTGGCGAGGCGGACCTCGATCACGCCCGCAAGCGTAGGGGCCTCAGGCCGTCGCCGGTAGGAGCAGCACCCGCTCGCCCGGGGCGAGGCAGGGGATGCTGCGCATGTCGTGGGGATGGCGGACGACGATCGTGCGCCCGTCGGCGAGCCGCAGCTCGTTCCGGCAGCGCGAGATCATCCGCTCGTCGGGCGCGCACTGCGTGTCCGTCAGCACGCGGGCGGGCACCGGCCGGGCCGGCATGGCGCCCTCCTCGAGCATCGCCGAGAGGCGGCGCGCAGCGGCCGAGGGCCGCGGCATGGTGGTCGAGAGCGCGACCGTCCGTGCCGAGCGGGGGATGGCCGCGGGATGCTCCGAGACGAGCGCCGGCTCGGTGCCTTCCCGACCGAGCAGGAGCATGAGGCCACCGGCGCCGATGAGCGCCGCGGTCGCGAGGAGCAGGAGCGTGCGCGCGTGCACCGAGTCCTCCTTTGGTCGACGGCTCGAAGCGTGCGCTCGCGCCGCTCGGACGGCGTCGGAGGAGTCCCGCATCGCGCCTGCGGGGCGTTACGGACGTCTTGACAAGCGAACACGCGTTCGTATAGAACATGTGTTCCCGTGATCGCGTGCCTCCTCATCCCCGGATTCGAGCTCAGGGCCGCGCTGAGGGCGCGGCCGCGGCTCGCGCTCGAGCCGGCGGCGCTCGCGCCCGAGCCGGGGGCGGAGCCGCTGCTGGGCTCGGTCACGGCCGCCGCGGAGGCGGCCGGCGTGAAGCCCGGCATGCGCCTCGGGGAGGCGCTCGCCACGTGCCCCTCGCTCGTGCTCGTGGACCGCGACCCGGCCGCGGTCGAGCGGGAGTGGGAGGCCGTGCTGCGCCGCCTCGAGGACGCCGGGTTCGCGGTCGATCCGGTGGAGCGGGGCGCCGTGGTGTTCGAGACGAAGGGCGTCGAGCGCCTGTACGGCGGCGTCCGGCCCGCGCTCGAGCGGGCGCTCGCCGCGGTCGGCTCGACGTGGGACCCGCGCATCGGCGCGGCCGGGCGGCGCTTCACCGCGCTCGCCGCCGCGAGCGTCGCCCGGGCCGGCCAGATCCTCGTCGTCGCTGAACGCGAGGAGGAGGCGTTCCTGGAGCCGCTCCCGCTCTCGCTGCTGCCGCTCCCGGCCGACCGCTACGCCGAGCTCGAGGGGCTCGGCCTGCGCTCGCT
>DATLYU010000101.1:0-2600 GCA_035574435.1 Gaiellaceae bacterium
GCCGATCGCGACGAGCTGGACGATCCCCTTGCGCACCGCCGCCGAGCCTACTGAAAGCGCGAGCTATCGTGCCAGCGCACCCGCCCCCGCCCTCTCCGGCGCCTCGTGACCCGCGCTCTCATCCTCGCCGCGTCGCTCCTCGTCCTGCTCGTGTCGGCGGGCGTCACGCTCGCGGCGTCCGCAGGCGAGGAGGCGACGACGGCCTTCGGGCCGGCGCGCGGCCCGGCGGGCGCCGGCGAGGAGGCGCAGCGGCGCGGGCGGCTCGGCAGCGGCCGGCCGGTCGTGCTTGCCTTCGGCGGCGACGTGCACTTCGAGGGCGTGCTCGCGGGCAAGCTCGCCGCCTCGCCGAGGACGCTGCTCGCGCCGATCCGACCGGCGCTCGAGCGGGCCGACGTCGCGATCGTCAACCTGGAGACGGCGATCACCACGGGAGGGTCCGCGGTCGCGAAGCAGTTCGCCTTCGCCGCCCCGCCGGCGGCCTTCGACGCGCTGCGCGGCGGCGGCGTGGACGTGGCCTCGATGGCCAACAACCACGGCCTGGACTATGGAGAGAGCGGTCTCCGCGACTCGCTCGCCGCGGCCCGCCGCGCCCGCTTCCCGCTCATCGGGATCGGCCTCGACGCCGCGCGCGCCTACCGGCCGTACCGCCGCACGGTGCAGGGGCAGCGCATCGCCATCCTCGCCGCCACGCAGGTCCTCGACGACGAGCTGATCGCGGCCTGGACGGCCGGCCCGCGCAAGCCCGGGCTCGCCTCGGCGAAGGACGTCCCACGGCTCGTGGCCGAGGTGCGCCGTGCCCGCGCGAGCGCGGACACCGTCGTCGTCTTCCTGCACTGGGGGCGCGAGCTCGAGCGCTGCCCCACGGACGACCAGCGCTCGCTCGCGCGCGCGCTCGTCCGGGCCGGCGCGGACGTCGTCGTCGGCGGCCATGCGCACCGGCTGCTCGGGACGGGACGCCTCGGCGCGGCGCTCGTCTCCTACGGCCTCGGCAACTTCGTCTGGTACGGGACGAGCGAGCTCTCCACGCGGACGGGCGTCCTGCTCGTGACCGTGACGGGACGGCGCGTGGACGGCTACCGCTGGGTGCCCGCCCGCATCGTGGACGGCGTGCCGCGACCGCTCGCGGGCGCCGAGGCGCGCGAGCACGTCGCCGCCTGGCGCTCCCTGCGCGGCTGCGCGGGCCTGCGCCCCTAGCGTCCCTCGTCCGGGGCACGGAAAGCCCGCGATCGGGTGATGCCGCCGCCGGCCGACGCTCGATGCTGTGAGCACGAGGTCACCTGCGGCGATGACCACCGGCACCGACCACGCGCGCGGCCCGGTCGACCCTCGCTCCGAGAGAGGCTCGACCGGCTTGACCGTGGCCGCGCTCGCGTGCCTGCCGGTGCTCGCCTCCGCGGCGGCATTCGTGCTGCCCGTGCCGGCGATCATCGACCGCGCGGCGGCGACCTTCCTCCCGTTCGTCGAGCCCACGGTCGAGAACGAGCGCGGACGGCCCATGCGCGAGCGGCGTGCGCGGCCACGGCCGACCGCGAGCGAGCCGCGCGCGTCGGCGCCAGCCCCGACGTCGCGCAGCGAGGGGAGCAAGCCGGCGGGGGAGCGAACGCCGGAGCGCACGAGCGCGGGGAGCGCCCAGACGAGCCCGGAGCCGGCGCGAGAGCCGGAACGCGAGGAGGCCCCCAGCGCCGAGCCGTCCGAGCCGCAGCCCGCCCCAGCCGCGGAGCCGCTGGGCTCCCGCGCGCAGGCAGACGAGGAGGAGAGGGGCTCCGAGAAGGGCGATCCGGGCCGGGGGCAGGGCAAGGGCCAGGCGGCGCAGGAGGAGCGGAGCGAGGAGCCGCCGGCCGAGCCGCAGGAGCAGCCCGGCGAGCGCCGCGGCCAAGACCCGGCCGAGGAACAGGAAGGCGGCGAGGAGGACAAGGGAGGCGGCAAGAAGGACGGACGCGGCGAGCCCTGATGGCCGCGCCACGCCGCCGCGCAGGCCGAGCTGCGATCCTCGCCCGCGAGCGGGCGCCACGCCTCGTGCTGCGCTTCGCGCTCGTCCTCTCCCTCTCGCTCGCGCTCGCCTCGGCGGTCATCCTCGTCGTCGTCCGCCACTTCGCGCTCTCCGAGGCGGAGCGCGCGGCAACCCGGCACGCGAGCCTCGTCGCGTCGGCGCTCCTCCAGCGCGAGGTCGAGCCCCGGGATCTGGCCCGCCCGGTCGCCGGGGCGCGCAGGCGCGAGCTCGACGCCGTCTTCCGTCCGCTCGTGCGCACGGAGGACGTCCTCGGCATCCGGCTCGTGCGGCACGACGGGCTCGTCACCTACGCGACCGACCGGCGGGGAGCGGGGACGACGGGGTCCGCCGCGCTCGCGGCGGAGGCGGCGGGCGGCACGATCGTCAGCCGCGCCGCGCACGCACCGGGCGACGAGAAGGTGCTCGAGACCTACGCGCCGGCTAACGGCCGCGACCTGGGCGGCGCGGCCGTCATCGTCCAGTCGTACGCCCCGATCCACGCGGCGGCCCGCTCCGCGCAGCTCCGGGTGGGCGTCGTCCTCGAGGCGCTGCTCGTGCTGCTCCTGCTCGTGTTCGTCCCGCTGCTCGCGCGCGTCACGCGCCGGATTCG
>DATLYU010000102.1:0-8279 GCA_035574435.1 Gaiellaceae bacterium
CGGCCGCGATCACCGCGGCGAGCACTCCGGCGAGCAGCGCGGCGACGACGAGCGCGGGCGCGAACGTGCCGACCGCGGCCACGGCGAGGCACCCGAGCGCGCCCGCGAGCCGCTTCCAGGAGAGCGAGCCCGCCATGCGCAGCCGGAAGAGAACGTGCCCCAGGAGGTAGAGCGCCGGCCCGGCGACGACGACCGCGAGCTCGCGCCCGGGCAGCACCTCGGTCGGGTGGGCGATGACGAGCTCGTCGCCGACCGCGCCGACGATGATCCCGGCCACGAGCACGACGTGCAGGTACGTGTAGCCGTCGCGCGCGAGCACGGTCCGGTTGGAGGCGAGCTCGAGCCGGCGCTGCGCGATGCCCGCGACGTAGTCGAAGTACAGCCACCAGAAGAGCGCGGTGACGAGGAAGGCGAGCGCGAACGCCGTCAGGCGCGGCTTATCGATCTCCTGCTCGGCGGTCGTGGCGCCCGTGATCACGATCGACTCGCCGAGGGCGATGATCACGAAGAGCTGGAAGCGCTCCGCGAAGTGGGAGGTCTCCACCTGCCAGGTCTCGTGGGTCAGCCGGCGCAGGCCCGGCACCCGGTACAGGCGGAGCGGCGCCGCGTAGTCGAGCGCAAGCGCGAGCACCCAGAGCGTCGCGCGGGCCCCATCCTCGGCCAGCCCGCCCGCGATCCAGAAGACGCCGGCGGCGAGGAACCAGAGGAGGATGCGCGCGGCGCGCTCGCGCTCCAGCGTCCCCCGCTCGGCGGCGACGAACGTGAGGAAGAGGTGCCGCCCGACCTGGATGGCCACGTACGAGCCGGCGAAGAGCAGCCCCTCGTCGCCAAACGCGTCCGGAATGGCGACGGCGAGGAGCAGGCTCGCGAGCATCAGCCCGACGAGGAGGACGCGCACGGCAACCGAGTCGGGGTCGAGCTCGTTCGTGACCCACGTCGTGTAGTTCCAGGCCCACCAGACGACGAGCAGCGCGAGCGTCGCGCGGCCGATCCCGGACCAGCCGAGGTCGTCGAGCAGCAGGTGCGAGACCTGCGTGATCGCGAAGACGAAGACGAGGTCGTAGAAGAGCTCGAGCGTGCTGGCGCGCTGCTCCTCGCCGGCGTCGCGCTGGCGCTGGAAGCGGGGCATGCGCGGGAGCGTAGTGGCGGGCGCGGCGTTTTCCGGCCGCCCTCCCGTGGTAGTCCGCCTCCAATGCCAGCGAGAACGGAAAGGCTGCCGAGCACGATCGAGCGCTCGGCGTCCAAGATCCAGCGCACCTACCGCAAGACGCTGGACAGCGCCCACGAGGAGTACCGCTCGGAGGAGCGCGCACACCGCACTGCCTGGGCGGCCGTCAAGCACGTCGCGAAGAAGAAGGGCGACCGCTGGGTGCTGAAGGACGAGCCGGGCCCGTCCGACCCGCAGGCGAAGCAGCACGGCCGGGCGGCGCGCGAGCGTCCGCGCAAGACCGCGGGCGGGATCGACGTCGAGAACACGACGAAGGACGAGCTCTACGAGCGCGCCCGGGAGCTGAACGTCAAGGGCCGCTCGAGGATGTCGAAGCGCGAGCTCGTCGCGGCCGTCCGGCGCAAGGCCTGAGGCGTGCTCACCGTCCTGCTCGTCCTCGTCGCGATCGTCGTGCTCGCGCTGCTCGGCGTGGCCGTCCTGGGCGTCGCGCTGCAGCTCCTCTGGTGGGCGCTCGTCGGGCTCGTGATCGGCGGGCTCGCGCGGCTCGTGCTCCCCGGCCCGCAGCCGATCGGCGGGCTCGCGACGGTCGGCGCCGGGATCGCCGGAGCGCTCCTGGGCGGCCTCGTCGCGGACGCGCTCGAGTGGGGCGGGCTGCTCCAGCTCGTGCTCGCGGTGGGCTGCGCCGCGCTGCTCGTGGCCGCGCTCGGCGGCTCGCGGCGCGCCTACGCGTAGCGGCTCACCCTCGCGCCGCGGGCTCGGCGCGCGCGATCGCTTCGTCGAGCTCTCGCCGCATGCGATCGAGCACGGGATGCGGTAAGCGGAGGGGCGGCGCGCAGCCGCCCCTCCGCGCCGGTGCTAGGCGGCCTCGAGGGCCGGGTCGGCGACGGGCGCCTCCTGCGGGCGCAGGTCGCGCCCGCGCACGAGGAAGACGGAGACGGCCACGCCGGCGAGCGCGATCACGGCGCCGGCCCAGAATGCCGCCTGGAAGCCGTCCGTGAGCGCGAACGGCAGGCGCGTCCCGGTCTCGAGGGCGTCGGTCGTGGTCGAGGTCGCGATCGTGGAGAGGATGGCGATCCCGACCGCGCCGCCGATCTGCTGCGAGGTGTTGATCAGGCCGGAGGCGAGGCCCGCCTCGTCCTGCCGCGTCCCCGCGACCGCGGCGATCGAGATCGGCACGAACGCGAACGGCATGCCGAGCCCGATGATCAGGAAGCCCGGGAAGAGGTCGGCCCAGTAGCTCCCGCCCACCGAGACCTGCGTGAAGTACACGAGCCCGATCGTGAGCAGCGTCATCCCGAAGACGAGCGCAGGCTTGACGCCCACCCGGTTCACCGCCTGGGCGGCCACGTTCGCCCAGATCACCGCCGTCCCGGCCACCGCCAGGTAGGCGATGCCCGTCTGGAGCGGCGAGTATCCGAGGACCTGCTGCATGTACAGCGTGAGCATCAGGAACATCGCGAACAGCACCGTCCCGAGCGCGAACCCGGCCACGTTCGCCGCGGCCAGCGTCTGCAGCCGGAAGATCGAGAACGGCATGAGCGGGTCGCGCACCAGCGCCTCGCAGGCGACGAAGGCGACGAGCAGGGCCGCCGCCGCGGCGAAGACGCCGATCGTGGCGCCGGACGTCCAGCCCCAGTCCTGACCCTTCGTGATCCCGAGGACGAGCGTCGAGAGGCCCGAGGTGACGAGGATGGCGCCGAAGGGGTCGAAGCTCTGCGCGCGCCGGTCCACGCTCTCGGCGAGCAGGACGGGAGCGAGCCCGAGCGCCACCAGCCCGACCGGGACGTTGACGAAGAAGATCCACTCCCAGGAGAGGACGTCCGTCAGCACGCCGCCCAGGAGGACGCCCGCGGCTGCGCCGACCCCGCCGACCGCGCCCCAGGCGCCGAGCGCGATGTTGCGCTCGCGGCCCTCGCGGAACGTCGTCACGAGGATGGCGAGCGCGGAGGGCGTGATCGCGGCCGCGCCCAGACCCTGGATCGCGCGTGCGCCGATGAGCGAGGTCTCGTCCCAGGCGAGGCCGCAGAGGAGCGAGCCGGCGGTGAAGAGGACGGTCCCGCCCACGAACACGCGCCTGCGACCCACCAGGTCGGCGGTGCGCCCGCCGAGCAGGAGGAAGCCGCCGAAGACGAGGGCGTAGGCGCTGATCACCCACTGCAGGTTCTCCTGCGAGAAGCCCAGGTCCGTCTGGATGGACGGCAGGGCGACGTTCACGATCGCGATGTCGAGCACGACCATGAACTGCACGGCGCAGAGGAGCGCCAGCGCGAACCACCTGGTGCGGTCGGAAGCGACCATGGGCATCGTCTCCTTCGTGTCTTCGGGTACCGTCGCGGCGAGGCCGCGACCCTAGCAGCCTGCGCTTGCTTTTTGCAAGTTAAGCCTTTCTAACCGCAAGCACGTGCGGTAGCATTCCCGGCGATGGAGCGGAGCTACCGGCAGTACTGCCCGGTCGCGCACGCGCTCGACCTCGTGGGCGAGCGCTGGTCGCTCCTCATCGTCCGCGACCTCCTCGAGCACGGGCCGCTCCGCTACTCGGACCTCAACTGCCGGCTCACCGGCTGCGGGACGAACATCCTCGCCGACCGCCTGAAGAAGCTCGAGCGCCACGGGATCGTGCGCCGCCGGCAGCTCCCCCCGCCCGCCGCGGCCACCGTCTACGAGCTGACGCCGCACGGCGCCCAGCTCCGGTCCGTGCTGCACGAGCTCGCCCACTGGGGAGCGCGCTCGCTCGGCCCGCCGGGGCCGGAGGACGCGCTTCAGGAGGGCTGGCTCGCGGGGGCGCTCCGCATCGTCCTGCCGCCGGGCCTCGAGGGCTGCGTGGAGTTCCGCGCGGACGGCCAGGTCGCGACCCTCGTCGCGGGGGACGTGCGGGAGGGGTCGGCGGGCGAGCCCGACGCGGTCGTCTCGGGCGATCCGGAGGGCCTGTACCGCCTGCTCGTCGACCGCGATCTGGACGCAGTCGCGATCGAGGGCGATCGCGCGGCCGTCGCTGCGCTGCTCGAGGCGCTGCCGCCCCAGCCCGCCGAGCAGCCCGCCGGTTTCGCCGCGTAGCAGCCCTGGGCCGACGCGGCCGAGCCGCGACCGCCCGTCGTAGACTTGGCAGGCCTCGAGAGCCGTCCCGTGACCGACACCGCCATCACCTGCGTCGTGGCGGACGACCATCCGCCCATCCGCGACGCCGTCGGTCGGGCCCTCGCCGAGGCCGGGATCGAGGTCGTCGGCGAGGCGAGCACGGGCGAGGAGGCGCTGCAGCTGATCGAGGCGCGGCGCCCGTCCGTGGCGCTCCTCGACATCCGCCTGGGGCGGGGACTGACGGGGCTCGAGGTCGCACGCCGCATGCGCCGCTCTGCGCCCGAGACCGCGGCCGTGCTGTACACGTCGTTCGGCGAGCGCGCGATGCTCACCGAGGCGCTCGACGCCGGCGCGCGGGGCTACGTGCTGAAGGGTGCCCCGCTCGACGAGCTCGTCCGTGCGCTCCGGCTCGTGGCGGACGGGGGGACGTACGTGGACGGAGCGCTCGCCTCGGCGCTGGCTACGCCCGGCGCCATCGACCGGGCGGAGGCGCTGACGGCGCGCGAGCGAGACGTGCTCCGCCTCCTGGCGGAAGGGATGCGGAACGAGCAGATCGCGCGCACGCTCTACATCTCGCCGGAGACCGTGAAGGCGCACGTCGCCAAGGCGATGCGCAAGCTGGAGGCGGACACGCGCACGCAGGCCGTCGCCGAGGCGCTGCGCCGCTCGATCATCACGTAGCGACGGCGCTCCCCGTCCGGGCCTTCGAGTGGCGAGGCCGAGGTACCCGTTCGGGGGAGCGCGCTCGACCCGGAGCGCCAATCGTGCTCGCGCCGGCGGCGGACGATCTCCGGAGCATGGAGACCGCCACCGACTTCGATCTCGACGCCGCGTTCGGCCCGGAGATCCTGAGCGAGGACCTGCGGGTCGTGCTCTGGCGCACGGGCACGCTGTCGCGCGCCGGCTACGACTCCGCCGCGGCGCTGGAGCTCGCCCTCGACCGGGACGTAGACCTGCATGCCGCCGTCGACCTGCTCGAGCGCGGCTGCCCGCAGCCGACCGCGCTCCGCATCCTCCTCTGATGGAAGCCGCCCGCCGAGAGGAGATCCTCGCCGCCTACCGGCAGCACGCCGAGCGGCTGGCCGAGCTCGCGCACGCCCGCGAGCGCTACGCCGGCCGCCGGCTGTCGCTGGTCGAGGAGCACGCGCGGCCGCTCTCGCGCCGCGAGCTGGAGGTGCTCGCCCTCGTCGCCGAGGGGTACACGAGCAAGGAGATCGGTGCCCGCCTGTTCGTCTCCGAGGAGACGGTCAAGTCGCACATCTCCAACATCCTCGCCTGCCTCGGCGCCCGCAACCGCGCGCACGCGGTCGCGATCGCCTTGCGCGAGGGCGTGCTCGCCGTCGACCGGTAGCTATCGCGCGCCGAAGTCGTCCAGGCGCCCGGTCTTGCCGCGGATGCCGACGCCGGCGCTCCCCGCGCCCGCGTACGTGGCGTCGAGCACGCGGAGGACGCGCGTCCAGGTCGCTCCCGCCTTCACCCAGGCCTCGAGCGCCGAGCCGCGCGCGCGGAAGAGGAGCACGTTCCCGGGGGCGACCTCCCGCGCCCCGCTCGCGAGCACGGCGCTCGCCCCGTTCGTCACGCGGTAGACGGCGAGCTGGTCGGTGCCGCTCGCCTGCGTGTACAGGAGCATGTACCCGTCCACCGCCGACGAGCCGGGCGACTGCAGCCGGAGGTACAGGCGGAAGGCGTTGCCGTTCCCGGGCAGGGTCGCGACGCGCACGTACGCCTCGCTGTCCGGCCCGTAGGCGGGCGTGCGCCGCCAGGCGGTCGCCGTCGTCGAGCGGTCGCTCGCAAGCTGGTTGGAGACCACGCGGAGGCTCCGTTCCGGCGCCCCCAGGATGCCGTCTCCCCAGCGCCCGCCGTCCGAGAGCGGCCGCTCGTTCGGGCGGTTGAAGCCGTCCACCACCGGAAGCGGCTCGGCGGGGAGAACGAGGTCGGAAGGCGTCGCCTGCACGGTCGCGGACTGCGGGCCCTCGCCGACCGCGTTCAGGGCGGCGATCGCGTACGTGTACGTCGTGCCGTTCGCAAGCCCGGTGTCCTCGTAGCTCGTCACCACGCCGAGGTCGGCGAGCGGGCTCAGGGGGCCGCCGCCGGAGGCCCGGTACACCCGGTAGCCGGTGATCGGGGAGCCGCCGTCCGAGGCCGGAGGGCTCCACGCGAGCGAGACCGACCCATCCCCCGCCAGGGCGGACAGGCCGCCGGGGGCGCCCGGCACGGACAGGCTGATCGTGCGCGCCCCGAAGTCGTCCAGCCGCCCGACCGTGCCGCGCAACCCGACCGCCACGTATCCCGTCGCCGGATAGGTCGCATCCTGCACCGTCCCCAACCGCGACCAGGCAACCCCGTCGTGCCGCCACCCCTCGACCGTCGAGCCGTCCACCCGCAGCAACAGCACATCGCCCACCGCCAGCTCCTGCGGGACCGTCGCCAAGCGCACGTGCACGCCGTTGTCGATCCGCTCCAAGTACACCTCGTCCGTGCCCGCCAACTGGTTCGTGCGCAGCATGTACGCGTCGTACGCCGCGCTCCCCATCTCCCGCAAACGCGCATACAAGCGAACGTGGTTGTTCGTGCCCGGCAACGCCGCCACCCGCACCGACACCTCCACATCCGGCCCGTACTGCGCACTCGACCGCCACGCCGTACACGTCGTCGTCTGCGTACACGCCAACACGTTCGAGGTCACGTACAACCCGTTCTCCGCACCCCCGTTCACCGCATTCGTCCAGCGCCCCCCGTCCGACAACGGGTTCTCGTTCGCCCGATCGAACCCGTCCACCACCACCAACGGCTCAACCGGCACCACCAACCCCGCCGGCGTCGCCGACACCGACCCCGACAACGGCCCCTCACCCAACGCGTTCACCGCCGACACCCGGTACCAGTACGTCTGACCGTTCACCGCCGACCCATCCACATACCCAAGCGACGGCCCCGTCTGCGCCAAGAAACTCTCCCCACCCGCAACCGTCCCCCGATACACCCGATACCCCGTCACCGCCGACCCACCATCAAACGACGGCGCCGACCACGACAACGACACCGACCCATCCCCCGCCAGGGCGGTCGGGTTGGTCGGCGCGGAGGGCGGGCCGTCGGAGGCCGGTGCTCCGTCGATGGTCACGCCGAACCGCTGCAGGACGACGTCGATCGGGTTGGCGATGGTGAGGCCGTCGCCTCCCGCGAAGAGGAGCCCGACGGGCTGGTTGCCGCCCTGCGTGACGACGAGGGACCCGGAGTCGCCCGGAGCGGAGAACGTCCCCGGAGTGATCGAGAACTGGTCGACGAAGCGGGCGTCCTCCAGGCAGAAGTCGCCGAACGCGATGTAGCACACGTCCACGGTCACGTTGACCGCGTTGACGCTTCCCGCCTGCAGCCCGGTGGTCCGCCCGTACTTCTGGACCGCGAGGCCGATCGCGGGCGCCACCGTGACCGAGCTCGGCGTCCCGTACCCGTCCGGCGGGGTGGACGTCCCGACGCTCGCCGTCGAGGTCAGCGCGATGGCCGCGTCCATGGTGTTCGTGCGGCCGTCGGTGAAGTCGATGGGCTGGTACGCGTACAGCGTCCCGATCCGGTCGGCCGGGTCGCTCCCTCCGTCCGCGGCGCCCGGCTGGATGATCCCGTCGCCGATGGACGCGTTGTTGATGAACGCGTAGACGTGGTTGTTGGAGAGGGCGTAGACGTTGCTCGCGTCGCGGACGCGCGCGCCGAGCGTCCCCGTGGCCGTGTCCAGGTGACCCGAGGAGACGCCGATGGGCACGGGGCGCGGGAAGCGCGAGGTCGGCGCGCGGGCGGAGAGGATGCCCGTGACCATGCGTTCCACGCCGATCCCTTCGAGCTCCTCGGGGACGTTCGGCACGTCGTCGCGCTCGAGGTACAGGCGGAGGACGGGGCGGCCGGCGCGGTTGAGGCCGACCCCGAGCCCGGCGATGCCGGGGGTGTCGAGCAGGCGTGCGGCATGCCGCTCCTGCACCTCGATCGCCCGCTCGAGCCCGGGCGGCGAGCCGCCGGGCGGGCCGGGCGGAGTCGGCGGCCC
>DATLYU010000103.1:0-20392 GCA_035574435.1 Gaiellaceae bacterium
GCCGTCGAGCGCGTGGTGCCCGCCGGCGTGGAGCCGGCGCGGCACGCGCTGCGGGAGCTCGTCCAGGGGCCGACCCGTGCCGAGCGGGCGCTCGGCCTGCGCACCGCGATCCGGCCCGGCGTGCGCCTCCGCTCCCTGCGCGCCGAGCGGGAGGCGTGGGTCGCGAGCTTCTCCCGCTCCTTCCTCGCCGCCGGCGCGCCGCGGACCGTGACGACCCGCCTCGCGCAGCTCGTGGCGACGCTCGCCCCGCTCGGGCTGCAGGAGCACGTCGTCGTCGCGACCGAGGGCCGGCTCGCGACGACGCTGCCCCTGGACCGGAAGCCGCGCGCCTGGCGGCCCGTGACGGGCGAGCAGGACTACCGCTACGCCGTGCGCGGCGTGCAGCGCCGGCTCGCGCTCCTCGGCTACCTCGACCCCGCGGACGTGACGGGCGAGCTCGACTACCGCACGGAGCAGGCGTTGCTCGCCTTCCAGGGCTGGGAAGGCCTCGCGCGCACGGCGACGGTGACGGGCGAGACGCAGGTCGCGCTCACGCGTGCCAAGCAGCCGCGTCCGTCCGCGCGCCGGCCGGGTCGGCGCGTCGAGATCCATCGCGCGCTCGGCGTGGTGCTCCTCGTCGAGGACGGGCGCCTCGTGCGCGCGATCCACACCTCCACGGGCCCGACGACCCCTGCCGGCGAGTTCCGCGTCACGCGCAAGGAGCGCCTGTCCTGGTCGGTCCCGTTCCGCGTGTGGATGCCGTTCGCCTCGTACTTCGTGCGCGGCATCGCGCTGCACGAGTACACCGACGTGCCCTCGTACCCCGCGTCCCACGGCTGCGTCCGCCTGCCGGCGGGCGAGGCCGAGCGCGTCTACCGCTTCGTCGAGGTCGGGACGCCCGTGCGCGTCTACTGAGCCGGCCGCGTCGCGGAGTGCGGGCCGTTGAAGATGACGAGCAGCGTCAGCTCGTCGTAGGAGTGGAAGCGGTGCTCCGCGCCGGCCGGGACGAAGATCGCGTCGCCCCGCCGGACGAGGCGCCGCTCGCCCCGGACGTCGATCTCCCCCTCGCCGTCGAGCACCACGTACACCTCGTCGAACGCGTGCGGGGCCTGCTGGTCCTCGTTCGGAGCGACGAGCACGTACACGCCGACCTCGAGGCCCGGGGAGGTGTGCACGACGTCGTAGCCGCCGCGGCCGGCGAGCCTCGCGGCCGCGCCGGCGATGTCGATCGTGTCCATGGCGCGCGACGCTAGCACGGGATGCCTCGGCGGCCGGCCCGACCGGCGTCCGGGCCGTCGCCCTCGGACGCGAGTGCTGCACGCACGACGCGCGTGACGAGGCCGCCGAGCGGCCCGGCGTTCTCGTCGTGCGCTGAGCGCGAGGGACCGCCTGCCGTCCGGGCGGCGCCTCAGGCTTGCGGCGTGACCGACGCCCCGTTCACGCCGACCGGGCTGGACGCGCTCGCACCTCCCGACGTCGCGCGCAAGGCGGAGGCAGTCGGCGTGACGAAGGCGGGGATGGACCTCGTCAACGTGGCCGTCCTCTCCGTGCTCGCGGGCGCATTCATCGCGCTGGGCGCGATCTTCGCCACGACCGTCGCGGCCGGGGGCAGCGAGCTGCCCTACGGCCTCGTGCGCCTGCTCGCGGGGCTCGTCTTCACGCTCGGCCTCGTCCTCGTCGTCGTCGCGGGCGCGGAGCTCTTCACCGGGAACAACCTCATCGTCATGGCGTGGGCGAGCAGGCGCGTGACGAGCGCGAAGCTCCTCACGAACTGGGCGGTCGTCTGGGTCGGGAACTTCGTGGGCGCGTTCGCGACCGCAGTCATCCTGTACGTGTCCGAGCAGTACACCTTCGGGGGCGGGGAGGTCGGGCGCACGGCGCTTTCGATCGCCGCCGCGAAGACCGACCTCGGCTTCGTGCAGGCGATCGCGCTCGGGATGCTCTGCAACGCGCTCGTGTGCCTGGCCGTCTGGCTCACCTACGGCGCCCACACGACCACGGACAAGATCGTCGCCATCGTCCCGCCCATCGCCGCCTTCGTCGCGGCCGGCTTCGAGCACTCGGTCGCGAACATGTACTTCATCTCCGTCGGGCTCCTCGTCAAGGAGGACGAGGCGTTCGTCTCGGGCCTCGCCGACGCGCCCCACCTGGACGGGCTCACCTGGGGCGCGTTCTTCGCGGACAACCTCCTGCCCGTGACGATCGGGAACGTCATCGGCGGCGCGCTCATGGTGGGCGCCGTGTACTGGCTCGTCTACCTGCGCCCGCGGCCTGAGCGCTGACGCTGCGATCGGAAGCATGTCCTGGGGTCGGTCCTGGACGTGTCCCGGGGTCTGTCCCCTGGACATGACTCTCGAGGGCGTGTACGCGCTCGCATCCCTCCGCCTCGCCCCGCAGCGGGTGAGCCTGTCCCCCTCGGCGTGTGCGGACACATCCGGGGATGTCTCTTCCAGACGGGTCGTGGGGTCTGCCCCCGGGACATGTCTGGGGGACAGACCCCGGGACATGTCCGGTCCGGGGCGGCGGAGAGGGTCGCGCGTGGCAAGATCGTCGCGGCCGTGGAGACCATGCGCGCCGTCCGCAAGCGGGAAGCCAAGCCCGGCCTCGTGCTGGACGAGGTTCCCGTACCGACACCTGCGCCCGACGAGGTGCTCGTCAGGATCGAGGCCGCGAGCATCTGCGGCACCGACCTGCACATCAACCGCTGGGACGAGTGGTCGGCCGAGCGGATCAAGCCGCCGCTTACGCTCGGGCACGAGCTCGCGGGCACGGTGGTGGCCGTGGGCGCGAGCGTGACGGGCGTGGCCGAAGGGGACTACGTCTCGGCGGAGAGCCACGTCACCTGCGGCGTCTGCTTCCACTGCCGCACGGGCCGGGCGCACATGTGCGAGCGGACGCGCATCCTCGGCGTCGACCGCGACGGCGGCTTCGCCGACTACGTGGCCGTGCCGGCGTCCGTCGTCTGGCAGAACGACCGTGCGAAGCTGCCGCCCGAGCTCGCCTGCCTGCAGGAGCCCTTCGGGAACGCCGTCTTCGCGACCTCCACGCAGGACCTGGCCGGGAGGGCCGTGGCCGTGCTCGGGTGCGGGCCGGTCGGGCTCTTCACCATCGCCATCGCCAGGGCCTTCGGGGCCGGGCGGCTGCTCGCCTCCGACCACGTCCCCTTCCGCATCGCCCTCGCCCGCACGCTCGGCGCGGACGGCGTCGTGAACGTGGACGAGGTCGAAGACGTGCCGGCGTGGTTCCTCGAGCAGAACGAGGGCGTGGGGATGGGGGTCGTCTTCGAGATGTCCGGCGCGCTGAAGGCGATCGACGACGCGTTCAAGATCGTCCGCCACGGCGGCAACGTCGTCCTCTTCGGGATCCCCGCCCGCCCGGCGACGATCGACGTCGCCGAGTCGCTCATCTTCAAGAACCTGACGGTGACGGCCGTGAACGGGCGCGCGATCTGGGAGACGTGGTACACGACGCGGTGGCTGCTCGAGCACGGCGTGGTCGACCTGCGCCCGCTGATCACGGCCGAGCTCCCGCTCGAGCGCTACGAGGAGGCGTTCGCCCTGCTCGAGACGGGCGACGCCTGCAAGATCGTCCTTCGGCCGAACGGAGCGAGCGCATGAACGCATCCCTGATCGAGCAGGTCGGCGCGGAGCTCGACGCGCTGCGCGAGGCGCGCACGTACAAGCGCTTCAACGTCCTCGAGTCGCCCCAGGGGCCGGTGGTGCGGATGGCCGGCCGCGGGGAGGTGCTCGTCCTCTCCTCCAACAACTACCTCGGGCTCGCCGGCCACCCCGAGGTCGTGCGCGCGGGCATCGAGGGGCTCGAGCGCTACGGGGCCGGCACCGCCTCCGTCCGCTTCATCTGCGGGACGTTCGCGCCGCACCTGGAGCTCGAGCGCACGCTCGCCGAGCTCTCGGGCACGGAGGCGGCGCTCACCTACGTCTCCTGCTGGAACGCGAACGAGGCGGTCATCCCGACGCTGACGGACGAGACGACGGTGATCCTCACCGACGAGCTCAACCACGCCTCGATCATCGACGCCATCCGCCTCTCCCGGCCGGCGCAGAAGGTCATCTACCCGCACTCGGACATGCGCGCCCTGCGCGACGGCCTGGCCGCCGCGCCCCGCGGCGCCCGCAAGCTGATCGTCACCGACGGCGTCTTCTCCATGGAAGGCGACCTCGCCCGGCTGCCCGAGATCGTCGAGCTGGCACGCGAGCACGATGCGATCGTGATCGTGGACGACTCGCACGGCGTGGGCGTGCTCGGCGAGACGGGGCGGGGCGTGGTCGAGCACTTCGGGCTCCTGGGCGAGGTGGACGTGCTCACGGGCACGCTGGGCAAGGCGCTGGGTGGCGCGGCCGGCGGGTACGTCGCCTCCTCGGAGGAGGTCTGCGATCTGCTCGCCCAGCGCTCCCGGCCGCAGCTCTTCTCGAACGCGCTCCCGCCCACGGTCGCCTGCAGCGCGCAGCGCGCGATCGAGCTCATGCTCGAGCGACCCGAGCTGCTCGCGAAGCTGCGCGACAACTCGCGCACGTTCCGGGCCATGCTCGAGGAGGCCGGCTTCTCGCCGCTTCCCGGCGAGGCCGCGATCATCCCGATCATCATCGGGGACACGGCCGAGGCGATGGCCTTCTCCGAGCGCCTGCTCGACCAGGGCGTGTTCGTGACGGGCTTCGGCTACCCGGTGGTGCCGGAGGGCACGGCCCGCATCCGCGTGCAGATGTCGGCCGCGCTCGAGCGCGAGCACCTCGAGCGCGCCCTGGACGCGTTCGTCGCCGCGCGCGGGTAGTCCGCCTACCGCTTCGTGAAGACCCAGTCCCGCGCGCGCGCCTGCACGTGGCAGCTCACGCACAGGGCGCCCTGCGCGAGCACCGTGTAGCGGGAGCCCGAGAGCTCGTACTCGACCCACCGCCAGCGGCCTGCGACCTTGCGCATGACCGCGACCTGCGAGGGCCTCGCCGCGCGGTCGCCCGGCTGCGCGATCGACTTCACGATCACCGTCCCGTTCGGGAAGAGCTTCCCGACGCGCTTCCTCGACGCGTACACGTTCTTCACCCCGCGGTGCGCGGAGGAGCCGCCGCGGATCGGCTTCGCGTTCAGCCTCGGCCAGCTCTGGTAGCCGTTCGTGTACGCGGGCAGGCCGTTCGCGGAGGTGGCGGCGACGGCCACGACCGCCGCCGCCGCGAGGAGGGCGGCGAGCGCGACGAGGACGACGATGCGCGTCCGCACGCCGGGATCATGCCGCACCCGGCGCTCGAGCACGAGGCCGCTCGTGGCGGTCCGCGCTTGCACCGGTAGCCCTCCCCCGGCAAGACTGTACGGCTGGGGTGAACGGGTGAGCTCGGAGATCGCGACCAGCATCCCGAAGCGGGCGGAGCGGCGCCGCTCTCCTGCCGCGCGCCGGCAGCCGCGGGCGGTCGTCGTGCAGCTGCTCGGCCCGCTGACGGTGCTCGGCGGCGTCGTGTGGGCGGTCGTCCAGCCGTACCGCATCGCCTTCCTCTATCCGGAGGGGAAGGGCGCATACGACTACCTCGTGCAGCCGCCGCTGCTCGTCTGCCTGGTCGGGCTCGTGTACGCGCTCCTCGTCGCTCCCGGGCTGCTCGAGGACCTGGAGGGCGAGGAGCGTGGTCCCGGACGCTGAGATCGCCCACTGGCTCGCGGCCTCGGTCGCGCTCCTCCTCGGCCTGATCCTCCTCTCGGAGATGATCGTCGGCCAGGAGGTGTTCCGCCGCCGCGCCTGGCGCGCCTACCTCTTCCCGGGTCTCGCGCTCGCGTCCGGGATCGGCCTCTGGGTGATCACGATCTTCTCGACCTTCTCGACGCTGCACCTGCTCGCGCACGCCGTCTGGGCCGAGGCGGCGATGATCGCGGGGGCGGTCCAGCTCGCGGTCGTGCGCGGGAAGCTGGCGAGCCCCTCCTGGGCGCTCGTGACCGCGGGCGCGATCCTCGTCTCGGGGATCGCCTTCCTCGTGCACGAGCAGAACGACTGGTTCTACTCCCGGTCGGCCTTCCTGCACCACGCCATCGGATGGACGCTCGTCGTCGCGGCCGCGTTCCCGGTCGGGCAGGCGCTGCGGCCGCGCCGGCGCGTGTGGGGCACGGGCTTCGCGCTCACCTGGGTCGTGCTCGCGATCATGCTCTACGCGGACCGCGACTCCGCGCCCATCTTCGGCCGCTTCGGCGAGCTCGGAGGCCCGTGACCCGCGCGCTCGCGCTCCTCGCCGCCGCGGCGGCGGCGCTCGCGCTCCCCGCGGGCGCCCTCGCGCACGCCACCCTGAGGGCCGCATCCCCCGCGACGCAGGCGCGCGTGGAGGCGGCCCCGACCGAGATCCGGCTGCGCTTCGACCAGGGTGTCACCGTCACGTCGCGTGCGATCCAGGTGCTCGCGCCGGACGGGACGCTCCTCGCCGGCACGGCGCGCACGCACGAGGACGGCCGGGTCGTGGTCGCGCCCGTGTCGCGGCTCGAGCGCGGCTCCGCGTACACGGTGCGCTGGCGGGTCACCTCGGCCGACGGGCACTCGCCCTCCGGCGTCTTCACCTTCGGGATCGGCGTGGCCGCGCCGCCGCCCACCGAGGCCGTGGGCGCCGAGGGCACGACGCGCAAGGACGACCTCGCCCGCTGGGCGCTCTTCGCCGCCCTCGCGCTCCTGCTCGGCCCCCTCGCCGTGCGCCTGCTCGTCCTCCGCGGCCCCGTCCCGGCGCCCCTCGAGCGCCGTTTCCACCTGCTCGCGAACGCCGCCGCGCTACTCGTCATCGACGTCGGCATCGCCGTCTTCGTCCTGCGCGCGGCGAACGCGCTCCAGCTCCCCTTCGGCGACCTGCTCTACGGCGACCTCCAGCCGTTCGCGGAGAAGACCCGCTTCGGCGTCGCCTTCCTCGTGATGACGGTCGGCTTCGGCGTCGTCTCCACGCTGCTCCTGCTCGCATGGATCCTCGATCGGCTGGAGCTGCGCTGGCCCGCGTTCGCGCTCGCCCTCGCGCTCGCCTCCGGGCTCCCGCTCTCGGGTCACCAGGCGACGGAGCCGAACGCGACGTGGCTCTCGCAGCTCGCGGACTGGGTGCACCTGGTCGCGGCCTCGATCTGGGTGGGCGGCCTCGTCGCGCTCGCGTTCTGCGTCTGGCCGCTCGCGCCCGAGCTGCGCCGGCGCGCGTTCCTCGGCTTCTCGCGGCTCGCCGTCGCGCTCGTCGGCGCGCTCGTCCTCGGCGGCCTCTACCTCGCGGTCGTCCGGCTCCCCGAGCTCGCCGACCTGTGGCAGACCGAGTACGGGCGGCTCCTGCTCCTCAAGGGCGCCCTCGTCGGCCTCGCCCTCTCCTGGGGGGCGGCGCACCACTTCCTCGTCCGTCCGCGCCTGGCGGCGGGGAGGGAGCCGCGCGTGCGGCCGAGCCTCGTCGGGGAGACGGTCGTGGCCTGCGCCGTCCTCCTCGCCGCGGCCATGCTCGCGAACGGCTCTCCGCCGCCCGCGGAGGAGCCGCAGGTCTCCGCCGCCCGCGCCTCCGGGTAGAACCTGCTCATGGCACACGTGCACCACGCGGCCTCGCAGAGCCGCCGCTCGCTGGCGCTCGCGCTCGCGGTGACCGTGTCCTACACGACGATCGAGCTCGCCGCCGGCTTCCTCACCGGCAGCCTCGCCCTGCTCGCGGACGCCGTGCACATGCTCGGGGACAACGCCGCGCTCGCGGTCGCGCTCGTCGCCGGCTGGCTCGCCGCGCGCCCGGCCACGCCGGAGCGCACGTACGGCCTCAAGCGCGCGGAGGTGCTCGCCGCGCTCGCCAACGGCGTCGCCCTCGTCGCGCTCGCGGTGTGGATCGCGGTGGAGGCGGTCGGCCGGCTCGACGACCCGCCCACGGTCTCCGGCGGCTGGGTGCTGGCCGTCGCGCTGGGCGGCATCGCGGCGAACGTGAGCGCCGCCGCCGTCCTCGCCCGCACGCGCGCCGGGAGCCTGAACGTGGAGGCGGCCCTGCGCCACGTGCTCGCCGACCTCCTCGGCTCCCTGGGCGTCGTCGCGGCCGCGCTCGTCCTGCTCGCGACCGGCTGGCGGGAGGCCGACCCGGTGGCGGGCCTGCTCATCGCCGGGCTCGTGCTGGCGAGCTCGTGGACGATCCTGCGCGACTCCGTCTCGATCCTGCTCGAGGCTTCGCCGCGCGGGATCGACACCCGCGCGGTGGGCGCGCGCCTCGCCGCTGCGCCGGGCGTCGTCGAGGTGCACGACCTGCACATCTGGACGATCACCTCCGGCTTCCCCGCGCTCTCCGCGCACGTGCTCGTGGGCGCGGGCGAGGACTGCCACCGCCGTCGTCGCGAGCTCGAGCGCCTGCTGGCCGACGAGTTCGGGATCGTCCACTCCACGCTCCAGGTCGAGCACGCGGCCGGGAACGGCCTCGTCGAGCTCGGCCGCTTCCGCTAGGACCCGGGTGTGACCGTCTCCGCCGCAGCCTCCTCCCCCGAGTGGCTCCGCGCGGCGGGGCGGGCGCGGCTCCTCTCCTGGGTGTCGCTCGCCTGGATGGCGCTCGAGGGCGCGATCGCCGTCGTGGCGGGCGTGCTCGCCGGCTCGATCGCGCTCGTCGCCTTCGGCCTCGACTCGGCGATCGAGGGCTTCGCGAGCGTCGTCATCGTCTGGCGCTTCAGCGGCGGCCGGCTCCACTCGGAGGCCGCGGAGCGGCGCGCGCAGAAGCTCGTGGCCGCACAGTTCTTCCTGCTCGCCCCGTACGTGACCGTCGAGGCGGGGCACGCGCTCGTAACCGGCGAGCGGGCGGACACGAGCTGGCTCGGGATCGCGCTCGTCACCGCCAGCGCGCTCGGCATGCCGGCCCTCGGGCTGGCCAAGCGCCGGCTCGCCGTCACCCTGGGCTCCCCCGCCACGCGCGGCGAGGGCACGCAGAACCTCCTGTGCGCGGCGCTCGCCCTCGCGGTGCTCGCGGGGCTGCTCGGGAACGCGCTCCTCGGGCTCTGGTGGCTCGACCCGGTGGCCGCGCTCGTCGTCGCCGGCGTGGCGCTGCACGAGGGCGTGGAGACCTGGCGCGGCGAGGGCTGTGCCGAGCCCTGCTGAGGCCGCTCAGGGCAGGAGCACGGCCGCGCCGCGCAGCTCCCCGGCGCGCAGGCGCGCGAGGGCGGCGTTCGCCTCCTCGAGCGGGAAGGTCGTGACCTCGGTGCGCAGCGGGACGGCGGGCGCGAGCGCGAGCAGCTCCTCGCCGTCGCGGCGGGTGAGGTTCGCGACGGAGCGGACGCTGCGCTCGCCCCACAGCAGCTCGTACGGGAAGGAGGGGATGTCGCTCATGTGGATGCCCGCGCACACGACCGTCCCGCCCTTGCGCACGTGCCGCAGCGCGGCGGGGACGAGGGCACCGACCGGCGCGAACACGATGACCGCGTCGAGCTCCTCGGGCGGCCCGGAGAGCGCGTCGCCCGCCCATACGGCTCCCAGCGAGCGGGCGAAGGCCTGCGCCTCCTCGTCCTGGGCGCGCGTGCCCGCGAAGACGCGCCTGCCCTCGTGCGCGGCGAGCTGGCAGACGAGGTGCGCGGAGGCGCCGAAGCCGTACAGCCCGAGCGCCTCGGCCTCGCCCGCGAGGCGCAGCGCGCGGTAGCCGATCAGGCCCGCGCACAGGAGCGGCGCGCCCTCGGCGTCGCCGTAGCCCTCGGGGAGCGCGAAGCAGTAGCGCTCGTCCGCGACCGCGAGCTCGGCGTAGCCGCCGTCCAGGTCGTAGCCCGTGAAGCGGGCGCGGTCGCAGAGGTTCTCCTGCCCGGCGCGGCAGAAGCGGCACTCGCCGCACGTCCAGCCGAGCCAGGGGACGCCGACGCGCGTGCCGGGCGGGAAGCGCTCGCCGGACAGCACCTCGCCCACGATCTGATGGCCGGGGACGAGCGGGAGCTTCGGGCGCGGGAGCTCGCCGTCCACGACGTGCAGGTCGGTCCGGCAGACGCCGCAGGCCCGGACGCGGAGGAGGAGCTCGCCGGGACGGGGCTCGGGATCCCGGAGCTCGACGGCCCGCAGGGGCTCGCCGGGCCGCTCCAGCACCTGCGCGCGCACGCCCCTCAGCTCCCCGCGCGCACGTGCGCGGTCCCGAGGATCGGCGCCGCGTGTGGCCGGAGCACCCGCCGCAGCTCCCGCGGGACGTTCCCGCCGCGCCGGCCCGACGGGGCAGCCGGGCACGAGAGCTCGTCCCACGACTCCATCTCGGGCAGACTCCCGGCCATGCGCGACCTCCTCGACTACCGCTCCGAGTTCCCGATTCTCGAGCATACGACCTACCTCGTCAGCCACTCGCTGGGCCCCATGCCGCGCCGCGCGGCCGAGCGGCTGCAGGAGTTCGCGCGCGAGTGGGCGGAGCGCGGGATCCGCGCCTGGGCGGAGGGCTGGTGGGCGACGCCGTGGACGGTGGGCGACCAGATCGGGCGGATCGTGGGCGCCCCGCCCGGCACGACGGTGATGCACCAGAACGTCGCCGTCGCCGAGGCGGTCGCGCTCTCCTGCTTCCGGCCCGTGGACCCCGCCCGCAACCGGGTCGTGTACGAGCGCGGCAACTTCCCCTCCGTCCGCTACCTGTACCAGGCCCAGCCCGACCTCGAGGTCGTCGTCTGCGAGTCGGACGAGGGGGTGGCCGAGCGGATCGACGAGCGCACCTTGCTCGTCCCCATCAGCCACGTCCTGTATCAGCACGCCGAGGTGCAGGACGTGGAGCCGATCGTGCGCCGGGCGCACGAGGCCGGCGCCTACGTGATCCTCGACTGCTACCAGTCGGCCGGGATCCTGCCGCTCGACGTGAGCGCGCTCGGCGTGGACTTCGCCGTCGGCGGCTCGGTCAAGTGGCTGTGCGGCGGGCCCGGCAACGGCTGGCTGTACATCCGTCCCGACCTGGCCCAGCGCGTGCGGCCGACCTTCACGGGCTGGCAGGCCCACGAGCGCCCGTTCGCCTTCGAGGAGGAGATGCGCTACGCCCCGGGCGCGGCGCGCTTCCTCACCGGGACGCCGAACCCCGCCGCGCACTACGCCGGCACGGCCGGCTACGACCTGATCGAGGAGATCGGCGTGGAGCGGATCCGCGCGCGCTCGCTCGCGCTCACCGGGCTCCTCCACGAGCTCGCCGACGCCGCGGGCTTCGAGGTGGTCAGCCCGCGCGATCCCGCCCGCCGCGGCGGGAGCGTCACGCTCCGCGTCCCCGAGTTCCACGCCGTGCACGCCGAGCTCGAGCGGCGCGGGATCCTGTGCGACTTCCGCCCGGAGGCCGGCATCCGCCTGGGGCCGCACTTCTTCACCACGGACGACGAGGTGCGCCTGGCGATCGCCCAGATCGTGGACATCCTGGAGAGCGGGGCGTACCGGGCGCACCTGGACGCGGTCGCCGTCCACTGACGCCCGCCACCCGCGAGCGTTGCCGCCCGTCGGCGGCCGCCGTACGATCCCCCGAATGAGCCTGCAAACGGGCGAGAAGGTCCTGCAGGAGATCGTCTCCACGGTCTCCTCCACGCTCGAGCTGAAGGAGGTGCTGCGGGCGATCGTGCGCCTCCTCTCGGAGGCGAGCGGCGTGCACGCGTGCTTCGTGTACCTGGTCGAGGACGACGGCGCCCGCCTCGTGCTGCGCGCCGCCTCCCCGCCCTACGGGCGCCAGGTGGGCAAGGTCGCGCTCGAGCGCGGCGAGGGCCTCGCATGGTGGGCGGCCGAGCGCGGCGAGCCGGCGTTCATCCGCGAGGGCGCGCTCTCCGACCCGCGCGTGAAGTACGTACCGGAGCTCGAGGAGGAGCGCTTCCAGTCGCTCCTCGCAGTGCCGATCCTCGGGCGCACGGGCGAGGCGATCGGCGTGATCATGGCCCATACCGAGGCCCCGCGCGAGTTCTCGGACGGCGAGGTGGACTTCCTCGTCACCTCGGCCTCGCTCGTCGCGGGCGCGATCGAGAACGCCCGCCTGTACGAGGAGGCGCGACTCCGCGTCTCGGAGCTGGAGCAGCTCACGGAGCTGGCCGAGGCGATCGCCCGCGCCGACGCGCTCGACGAGCTCCTGCGCACCGTCGTCGCCGGCGCGCGGCCGCTGCTCGCCGCGCGTGCCTGCCACGTCTACCTGCTCGACCCGGCGAGCGAGGAGCTGGAGCGGCGCGCGAGCGACCCGGACGCGGGCAGCGCGCGCGACACGATCGGCCTCGCCGAGCTCGGGCCGGAGCTCGCCCGCGGCGGGCGCGCCTCGCGCCTCGCCGTCCCGCTCGTCGCCAACGGCGAGCTCATCGGGCTCCTGGTCGCGGAGGGCAGCGCGCGGGTCGAGCTCGGGCGCGCGGTCGCGAGCCAGGTCGCCGTCGGGCTCAAGAAGGTGCAGGTGATCGAGCAGCTGACGGAGAAGAACCTGATCAAGGACTTCTTCGAGGAGCTCGCCGGCGGGCGCCCGCGCGGCGACCTCGAGGGCCGTGCGACGCGCCTGGGCGCGAACCTGTCCGTGCCGCACGTCGTGCTCGTGGCCGAGCCGCCCGACGAGGCGCTCGAGCGGGCGGTCCGGAGCGCCGCTCCCGGCTCGCTCTTCGACCACCGCGAGGACTCCCTGCGCGCGCTCGTGAAGCTCCCCTCGGCCAGCGCGGAGCCGTTCCTCGAGCGGCTGCGCCGTATCCACGGCGAGCTCGAGCGGCCGGTCTCGATCGGTGTCTCCAGCGTCTGCCAGGGCGAGGACGCCTTCGCGGACGGCTTCGCCGAGGCGCAGCAGGCGCTGCTCGGAACGATGGTCCTGCGCGGAGAGCCGGCCGTGCTCGCCTACGAGGAGCTCGGCGCCTACAAATACCTCCTCCGCGTCGCCCTGGACGGCGGGATCCGCGACTCCACGGTGGACGCGGTCGGCCGCCTCGCCGACTACGACGCGCAGCGCGGGTCCCAGCTCGTGGCCACGCTGGAGGAGTTCCTGCGCCGGCACGGCAACATCAGCGCCACCTCGGAGGCCCTGTACGTGCACCCGAACACGCTGCGCCAACGGCTGCGCCGGATCGCCGAGCTCTCGGGCCTCGACCTGCGCCGCGACGACTGGCTGATGATCGAGATCGCGGTGAAGATGGTGAAGCTGCAGCAGGCGCTCGGCGCGAGCGGGCGGGGACCGGCGAAACCGCACACATAGCCGCCGTCCGAGTGTGGAGGAACCGCACCTACACCACGGCGCGAGCGGGATGGGACGCTATTGCCCCGACGTCAGAGGGAGGCTGAGCCATGGTCATGACGGCCGCTTCGGTGAGCGCGGACGAGATCTGGAAGCGGATGCAGGAGCGCGGCGTGGAGTTCGTCTTCGCCCAGTTCGTGGACATGTACGCGCGGCCGAGCGCGAAGCTCGTTCCGGTCGGCTCCCGCGAGGCGTTCGACGGGTTGCTCGCCGACGGCGCCGGCTTCGCCGGCTTCGCGGCCGGCGAGATCGGGCAGTTCCCGAGCGACCCCGACATCGCCGCCATCCCGGACCTGGCGAGCTACACCCCCGTGCCCTGGCAGCCGAACCTCGCCCGCTTCGCCTGCGACGTGACCGTCGAGGGCGAGGAGTGGCCGTACTGCCCGCGCACGATCCTCCGCCGCGTGCTCGCCCGGGCCCGAGAGCGAGGCTTCGAGTTCAAGATGGGCCTCGAGCTCGAGTACTTCCTCGTCACGCAGGGCGAGGACGGGACGATCCGCATCGCCGACCCCTTCGACACGCTCGACAAGCCCTGCTACGACATCGCCGGCCTCACCCGCCGCTACGACTTCCTGACCACGGTCTCCCGCTACTGCAACGAGCTCGGGTGGGGCAACTACGCGAACGACCACGAGGACGCGAACGGCCAGTTCGAGCAGAACTTCACCTTCTCCGACGCGCTCACGAGCTGCGACCGGGCGATCTTCTTTCGCTACATGGTCCACACGCTGGCCGAGCAGCACGGGATGCTCGCGACCTTCATGCCGAAGCCGTTCACCCACCTGACCGGGAACGGCTGCCACTTCCACATGTCTCTCTGGGACGGCGACACGAACCTCTTCCTGGACGAGTCGGACCCGCGCGGGCTCGGGCTCTCGGAGACCGCGTACCGCTTCATCGGCGGTCTCAAGAAGCACGCGCGCGCGTACAGCGCGCTGACGGCGCCGACGGTGAACTCCTACAAGCGGCTCAAGCTGGGGACGACGACGAGCGGGGCCACCTGGTCGCCGGTGTGGATCTCCTACGGCTACAACAACCGCACGCAGATGCTGCGCATCCCCGGTCCGGGGCGGGTCGAGGACCGGACGATCGACGGCTCCTGCAACCCGTACCTCGCCGCGGCCGCCGTGCTCGCGGCCGGCCTGGACGGGGTCGAGAACGGCCTCGACGCCGGGGAGCCGAACGCCGAGAACCTGTACGACGTCGGGTACGAGGAGCTGCGCGCGCGCGGGCTCGAGTCCCTGCCCGCGAGCCTGCACGAGGCCGTCGGCGAGCTCGAGCGCGACGACGTCCTGCGCGAGGCGCTGGGCCGCGGCCGCGACGAGGACTACGTGGACTACTACGTCCGCGTGAAGCGCGACGAGTGGTTCCGCTACCACGAGCAGGTAACGCCGTGGGAGATCCGCGAGTACCTCACCCGCTTCTAATCGCCCTATGGAGAAAAGCTCTATAGAGTGAAGGGAAAAAGCGGAGAAAATGGCGAAGCGCATGTGGAGATACTGAACATATGTGCGGGATCGTCGGCCTGTTCGCGAAGTCGCCGGAGGTCGAGGAGCGCCTCGGCGAGCACCTCGCCGCCATGCTCGCCCAGATGTCCGACCGCGGTCCGGACAGCGCGGGCGTGGCGGTCTACCGCGACCCCGTCCCCTCCGGCTCGAGCAAGCTGACCCTCTACTCGCCCGACCCGCTGGAAGACTGGCGGGCGCTGGCGGCGAGCCTGGGGCAGGCGCTCGGCTCGGCCGGGGAGCCCGAGGTGCGCGCGAGCCACGCGGTGCTGACGGTCGGCGCCGAGCCGGACGAGGCGGAGGCCTGGGTGCGCGCCGAGCGCCCGGATCTGCGCGTCATGAGCTCCGGGCGCGTGATCGAGATCTACAAGGAGACCGGCCTCCCGCGCGACTTCGTGCGAGCGTTCCGTCTCGCCGAGTTCCAGGGGACGCATGCGCTCGGGCACACGCGCATGGCCACGGAGAGCCGCGTGACCACCGAGGGCTCGCACCCCTTCTCCACGGGCTTCGACCTCTGCCTCGTGCACAACGGGTCGCTCTCCAACCACAACCGCCTGCGCGAGCGCCTGCGCCGCGAAGGCATCGAGTTCCAGACCGAGAACGACACCGAGGTGGCGGCCGGGTACCTCGCGTGGCGGCTGCGCGAGGGAGCGAGCCTGGAGCGGGCGCTCGAGGGCTGCCTCGAGGATCTGGACGGCTTCTACACCTTCGCCGTCGGCACCGCGGACGGGTTCGCGGTCCTGCGCGACCCGATCGCCTGCAAGCCGGCCGTTCTCGCCGAGACCGACCAGTGGGTGGCCATGGCCTCCGAGTGGCGCGCCATCGCCATGCTTCCGGGCTCGGCCGACGCGCGTGCCTGGGAGCCCGAGCCCGCGGTCGTGTACGTGTGGGAGAAGGCGGCCGTTTGAGCGCCGTCCCGGCGACGGAGGAGGCCGTCGAGGTCGTCGACCTCGAGGCCGTCTCGCTCCGCGAGCTGAACCAGCGCCTGCACGACCTCGCGCGCGAGCCCGGGCCGCGGCACTGGCGCATCCTCAACCCGAACGGCGCGCACGCGCTTGCGTGCGGGCTGGACGCCGAGGTCGAGGTCGAGATCGAGGGCCATGTGGGCTACTACTGCGCGGGCATGAACAAGCGGGCGACGGTGCGCGTGCACGGGAACGCGTCAACCGGCATCGCGGAGAACCTCATGTCCGGGCTCGTGGTCGTGGACGGCAACGCGAGCCAGTCCGCGGGCGCGACCGGCCGCGGCGGGCTGCTCGTCGTGCGCGGCGACGCCTCCTCGCGCTGCGGGATCTCGATGAAGGGGATCGACATCGTCGTGGGCGGCTCGGTCGGCCACATGAGCGCCTTCATGGCGCAGCGCGGGCGGCTCGTCGTCTGCGGCGACGCCGGCGACGCGCTCGGCGACTCGATCTACGAGGCGCGCCTGTACGTGCGCGGCTCGGTCGCAGGCCTGGGCGCCGACTGCGTGGAGAAGGAGCTGCGCGAGGAGCACGCGGCCGAGCTGGCCGGGCTGCTCGCCGCTGCCGGGATCGACGCCGACCCGGCGGACTTCCGCCGCTACGGCTCCGCGCGGCAGCTCTACAACTTCAAGATCGACAACGCGAGCGCGTACTGATGCCGCCCCGCACGCGCCCAGAACGGACACGTCCGGGGGACAGACCCCGGGACGTGTCCGAGGAAGCCGTCCGCCGGTCCGGGACACGTCCGGGGGACAGACCCCGGGACATGTCCGAGGGAGCCGACGGGCGGCCGTGGAACCTGCGCGAGTCGTACCTGTACGACCGCGCGGTCATCGCCGAGATCCAGCGGGCGGCGCGGGAGGGGATCTACGACATCCGCGGCTTCGGGGCCAAGCGCCGCGTGCCGCACTTCGACGACCTGCTCTTCCTGGGAGCGAGCATCTCGCGCTACCCGCTAGAGGGCTACCGGGAGCGCTGCGCGACCGACGTCGTCCTCGGCACGCGCTTCGCGCGCAAACCGCTCGAGCTCCGGATCCCGATCACGATCGCGGGCATGAGCTTCGGCGCGCTCTCCGCCCCGGCGAAGGAGGCGCTCGGCCGCGGGGCGAGCGAGGTCGGCACCTCGACGACGACCGGCGATGGCGGCATGACCGCGGAGGAGCGCGAGCACTCGACGATCCTCGTCTACCAGCTCCTGCCCTCCCGCTACGGGATGAACCCGGACGACCTGCGCAAGGCGGACGCGATCGAGGTCGTGGTCGGGCAGGGAGCGAAGCCGGGGGGCGGGGGGATGCTGCTCGGCCACAAGATCTCCGACCGCGTGGCCGAGATGCGCGACCTGCCCAAGGGCATCGACCAGCGCAGCGCCTCGCGCCACCCCGACTGGACGGGCCCCGACGACCTCGAGATCAAGATCCACGAGCTGCGCGAGATCACGGACTGGGAGAAGCCGATCTTCGTCAAGGTCGGGGCGACCCGGACCTACTACGACGTGCAGCTCGCCGTGAAGGCGGGCGCGGACGTGATCGTGGTGGACGGGATGCAGGGCGGGACGGCCGCGACGCAGGACGTGTTCATCGAGCACGTCGGCATCCCCACGCTGCCAGCCACGCGGCTCGCCGTGGACGCCCTGCAGGAGCTCCGGATGCACCGCCAGGTGCAGCTCGTCGTCTCGGGCGGGATCCGCACGGGAGCGGACGTGGCGAAGGCGCTCGCGCTCGGGGCGGACGCGGTCTCCATCGGCACGGCGGCGCTGATCGCCATGGGCGACAACAGCCCGGAGTACGAGGCCGAGTACCGCAAGCTCGGCAGCTCGGCCGGGTTCTACGACGACTGGCAGGCCGGGCGCGACCCGGTCGGCATCTCCACGCAGGACGATGAGCTCGCGGCGCGCTTCGACCCCGTGCTGGGGGGCCGCCGCATCGCCAACTACCTGCGGGTGCTGACGCTCGAGACGCAGACGCTCGCCCGCGCGTGCGGCAAGACGCACGTGCACAACCTGGAGCCGGAGGACCTCGTCGCGCTCACGGTGGAGGCGGCGGCGATGGCCCGCGTGCCGCTCGCGGGGACGGACTGGATCCCCGGCTGGAACGGCCGCGACTAGTCGTCCGCGAGCGGCTCGATGCGCGGCAGCAGGTCGCTCTCGGCTCGCTCGGGGAAGAACCGAGCTCGCAGCAGCTCCAGGGTCCCGCGCTGCCGGTCCGAGAGCGGGCCGAACGAGCCCATGTGCGCGATGCCGGCGCGGAGCTGGTAGAGCGCGAGCGGGGACACCACCGGGATCGCGATTCCGTCCAGCCGCGCGCGCGGATGGGCGAACGTGTCCGGCGGCATGAGCACCCGGTAGCCGGCCGGCGGCTCCGTGCCGTCGACCTCGAAGAAGAGCTTGTGGACGCAGATCCAGTGCTCGCCCGCGAGCTCGTCCAGGACGCCGATCTCCAGGCGCAGGTCGCCGCGGTCCGCGGAGAGGTAGAAGGGAACGCCGGGCGCCGCCTCGCCCCAGGTCTCGAAGCCCTCGAACCCCAACCCGGCGGCCTGCTCGAGCCGCAGCTCGAGCTCGGCGCGCGGCACGAGCCAGTCGACGTCGGCGTGCGGCCGCGTGACCGATCCGGCCAGGAGCGCGTCCTCGGCGTAGCCGCCCATGACGAACGGGGCCGGGTCGAGCGCAGCCATCGTGCGCAGGAGGGCGAGCTGCGCAACGGCGAGAGCGTCACGCTGCGACTCCACTGCGCTCCCCGCGTCCTCTAGACCCCGCGTGGCGCCTGGTCGTCGAGGACGACGCGCATGAGATCGCGGATGGAGACGATCCCGACCACCCGGCCGCCGTCCACCACCGGGAGGTGGCGGAAGCCGCCGTGGATCATGAGGGTGGCCGCCGTGGACGTGGACTCGCCCGGCTCGACCGTCTCCGGGTGGCGCGTCATCAGCTCGGCCGCGGTGGACGACCCCACGCGCCCCTCCGCGACCGCGCGCAGCACGTCCCGCTCCGTGAGGATGCCGGCGAGCCGCTCGCCCGTGAAGACGAGGGCCGCGCCCACGTGGCGCTCGGCCATCCGGACGGCCGCGTCCGCGATGCTCGCGCCCTCGTCCACCGTCACGAGCTCGCGGGTCATGATGTCGGCGATCGTCCGCACGGAAGCGTCGAGCATACTGCGCCCGCGTGCGGCGGCGACGCTCTCACCCGCGCCAGCCGAGCTCGTGCGAGACCGCGTCCGCACGCTCCAGGAGGAGCGGGAGCGCATGCTCGATTGCCCGCTCGTCGAAGCGCGTGCTCGGGCCCTGGAGCGCGACGATCGCCTCCAGCTCGCCGCGCGCCGAGCGGATCGGCGCGGCGATCGCGGTCAGGTCGGGCTCACGCTCGCCGACCGCGACCGCGTACCCTCGCTCGCGAACCGTCGCGATCTCCGTCGCCAGGACGCGCGGGTCGGTGATGGTACGGGGCGTGTACGCGCGCAGCGGGCCCTCCGGCAGCTCGCGCCCGGAGAACGCGAGCATGACCTTGCCGGCGGAGGTGGCGTGCGCGATCGAGGGTCGGCCGAGGCGCGAGACGGGCTGCACCTGATGCGCCCCGGGCACGAAGTCGACGGTGATCGCGTCCTCGTCGCCGGGCACGGACAGGGTCGCGGTCTCTCCGGTCGCCTCCACCAGCGCGACGAGGTGCGGGCGCGCGACCTCGCGCACGTCCAGGCGGGCGAGCAGGGCGTTGGCCAGGTGCACGATCCGGATCCCGAGCCGGTAGCGCCCGCTCGTGGGCACGCGCTCCACGAGGCCGGCGGCGGCGAGCGTGCCGATCTGGCGGGAGGCGGTGCTCGGGGTCATGCCCGTGCGGCGCGCGATCTCGTTCGTCCCCAGCTCGCCCGCCTCGGCGAGCGTGTCGAGCACGGCGACCGCCCGGGCGGCTGCGCCAATGCGACGGGTGGAGGGTTGACTGGTGCGGGCCATCGGTGTACGGTCGTTGCGAATCCTGGCACGCCGTTGCTGAAAGTGCAATAGAGCCATGTCCTTCCTCCTCGCCTGCCCGTTCTGCGGCCCCAGGCCCGTGGACGAGTACGCCTACTTCGGGGAGGTCACCCGCAGGCCCGGCCCGTCGGCCTCGCTGCGCGAGCTGACGGACTACGTGTACTTCCGCGACAACGTGGCGGGCGTCCAGCGCGAGTGGTGGCAGCACCGCAGCGGGTGCGGCGAGTGGTTCCTGGCCGAGCGGGACACGCGCACGAACGAGGTCCTCTCCGTGTCCCTGCCGGAGCCCGCCCGTCGCGCGGACGCCGCCCCCGGGGAGCCCGAGTGAGGCTGCCGCCGCAGCGCGGCGAGCGCCTCGACCGCTCCACGCGCCTCGTCTTCACGTTCGAGGGGCTGCCCGTGGGCGGCTACGCGGGCGACACGATCGGCTCCGCGCTCTTCGCCGCCGGCCGGCGCGTGTTCTCGCGCTCGTTCAAGTACCACCGTCCGCGCGGCCTGCTCTGCTGCTCGGGCCACTGTCCCAACTGCCTCATGACCGTGGACGGCGTCCCCAACGTGCGCGTCTGCGTCGAGCCGATCCGCGAGGGCGCCGTGGTCGAGGCCCAGAACGTGTGGGGCTCGCTGGAGCGGGACGCGCTCGGGCTCGTGGACAAGGTCGGCGGCCCGTTCACGCCCGTCGGCTTCTACTACCGGACGATGATCCGGCCCCGGGCGGCGTGGCCGCTGTACGAGAAGGTGCTGCGCAACCTGGCCGGGCTGGGCAGGGTGGCCGAGGAGGCGGGCCCGGGCGGCCGCTGGGACGTCGAGCACCGCCGCGCCCGCGTGCTCGTCGTCGGCGGCGGGGGCGCCGGCCGCGCGGCCGCGCTGG